>NZ_JAWJYP010000010.1:0-109550 GCF_033063275.1 Nitrosomonas sp. Is37
GTTTAAATGGCGTAGGCCTGAAGTTAAAGGTAGTCAAATAAAAAATACAATAGCTAATTTACGCAATTAGACACTAGTTTAAAGTTCTAAACGCGAATAGCGATTAGACGCGATTTAACGCGGATCAAATTCTTAAGTAAGGGGCATAGGTAACCAATAATTGAGAAAATCGCTTGCTTAAATCCCCGATTTTTTGATTTGCTCATTTGCGACAGCTTTTAAATCATCTGGCAGGCGATTGATTTTGTCAGCTAGCATCTTTTGCAGATTTGCTAAATGTCCCCCTGGCGGATAGTTGAAACTAGGATCAACACCCTTCGGTATTCGTTTCACCTTCCCGGTGCGCTTGTTGATATAGATGTAAGTTTCTTCCTGCGGAGGTTCGGAAAGTTTCATTCCCAGCTCATCCAGCGTGTTTTCATCCAATTGCATAACGCCGCATTTGCAACCCTATGCCTTGACTGGATAGTGTGCTTGCCAGAAGGGGTCATCGACAGGCAACACCAATCCATCCTAGGCTGAGTGCTCCAGGCGTGGGTGTTCGGAGTTGTTGGCGTCATATTTGAGATAGGGAAATGTGTCCTTGTTGCGCTGGATACATTGCTATTGGCCTTCGCTGTGTGAGGTGCGCAAATTGGTATCGTAAATAATCTTTAGGCGGCGCGTGCTGCCAAGTTGCACATTTTTCACTTCTCCAGTGATCGGGTCGGTCATGTTAGCACGTCCCCACCAGCCTTTTTGCACTAGCAGGGGAGCTAGCTCTTTGCGGAATTGCTCGAAGGAAGTGCCCTCTGCCAGAGCATTATCGACCGCCTCACGAATATCGCGCAGGATGTCAAACAGCATGGCCTTGGCTACGGTAAACGCTGCCCGGTGTTCTTCCTGCCAGACATCCTCCCAGCTAAAGCTATGAGGTAGCTTTTCTGGCGAAAATATTCTATTGCATCCGCTGGCGGTAATAATTTGAATTGAAATGCTGGCATGGTTTATTGGGGGGCGAACCTCGTGTTCATTCCTACGATTCATTTTGTTTCTGGTTACGCCTGCGTCCATAGATAGTCATCCCTGAAGAAGGGTTTTTTCAGGGATGACTATTATCATTAGAACCGAATCCGGCAGCATGTCATTCCTCATTAATGTGTAGGCCGCATTCGCGTTTTTCGTCAGCTTTCGCTGGATCGAAATAATCCCATTCATTTGGTAAATTATGCTGCTTGAGATAGGTTTCCATATCGGCATCCGTCCAGTAGAAAACGGGGCTGACTTTGATGGTGTGATAAGTCTTATCCTCGGAGAGAATATCTAGTCTGGCACGATTCGGATTTTGTACTTTGCGTAATGCAGTCAACCAAACTGTGGGCGCAAGCTCCTTCATGCCACGTTGAAAGGGCTCTAATTTCATCATCGCACTGAATTTCTTCAGCTCGGCTTCATCGTCAATACTTGGAACTGGGCCATAAATTGCATCACGATGGGCAGCGGTTAGCTTGGGAAGATAGGTCTTAAGATTAAGATTGAGGCTATCTCGGAGCTGCTCAGCAAATCTGTAAGTCGCTGGTCGATTGTAACCATGATCTACCCAAAGTACTGGAATATCCGGTTGTACTTGAATGCAAAGATGAAGAATAACCGCTTCATAAGGGCGGAAGTTGGTTGACACAACAGCACGACCGTTTGCCCGTGCAATGGCCCAACGCATAATCTCTAATGCGGGTTTATTTCGTAACGCTGCATTGTACTCTGCAATTTGATTATTCCTCATTTAAGGCTAATTCAGCTTGGCTAAAATAAAAAATAAATCGATTTTAGAATGCAAATTACTAAATAGCTCGTTATGTTGTCAAACTTGGCAGGTAAGCGATCAAAAATGGATTATTTCTGACTCAAGTGTTGGACCTTGGCAATGCCAGCCAGAAGTTAAATCAAATCAGTTCCGTTTAGTTTTCTTAATTAGTGACAAGCTATCATTTAACAAATAACGTGACAGAGCTGACAGTTAACGACGAGCATTAGCGAGCGCTAGCGAGTGTAATATTAATAAAAATAGTTAGTTATAACACCTGTTAATCCGCAGGTCCCAGGTTCGAGCCCTGGTCGAAAAGTTAAAAAAAATCATCCTAAAAATTACAGTTGGACGGGGTAGAGCGTGTGGTGATCCAGGTGCGAGGCAAGGCGCGATGAGGCCGCAGGGCCGTCTCCAGCAACGAAGAGCAACGCCGTATTCGCGCCTGGAGCGTCATACGATGCACCCCGTAGCGGCCTCCCATTCTGGTGAATGGTAAAATCTCGAAAATGCCTCTATATGTCATGGGTTTAGCTCTCCAACCAAGCGATCAACTGTGGTTTTTAGGATCATATAGTTATATTAATAAGTTGTCTCTTAATGGCATCTAAGTTGCCATTATAGGTGTATCGCAATAAGGCATACTATTTCACTGTTAATTTAAATCAAAAAGTCTGCTATAGCTTTCTGTGTGTTCTCAGCGAATACTAGTTGTATTACGTAATGATCCTAGGCAGATTTTTTACTCCCTGCATAATAGATAGCTTCCACATTTGACAATACACCTCATTGTGACACCTTTCTAGTCTCCAAGGAGTTGTTCATGTTTGATATCATTTTCGACACCATTGTTATGCGTCCCTATGTGTTCACCTTTTTCGTGGCATTTCTTCTGGCCTGTGTACCTCATGTGGGTTGGCGCAAGACCCTGACTTTCATCGTCGCAGCATACCTGATAGCTTTCATATCGGAGAAGCTCTCCATTACCACCGGGTTTCCTTACGGCTGGTACTATTACCTGGACACCACAAGTCATAAGGAATTGTGGGTCTCTGGAGTACCTTTCTTCGATTCGCTCTCCTATGTTTTTCTGACCTACTGCAGCTACACCACGGCACTATTTATCCTATCGCCCTTAGCTACACGCGGTCTCGATCTAATTACACTGGAGACTCGTGCTATCCGGCATTCATGGGCTGCTCTAATACTAGGAGCTTTCTTGCAGACCTTTTTAGACATCATAATAGATCCGGTGGCACTGCAGGGCAATCGCTGGTTTCTCGGGCAGATATATGGCTATCACGAGTTAGGATTGCATTTTGGAGTGCCGATCTCAAACTACGTGGGTTGGCTGCTAACCAGTTTCGTGCTGGTAGCTGCCTTCCAGCAGATAGATCGCAGGGTTGAAGAAAAGGCACCATACGGAATATTTGCTATACCGTTTCGCTCGCTGTTGGGGCCGATTCTCTATATGTCAGTGCTTATCTTCAACTGGGTGATATCGCTCTCGATTGGTGAGAATCTGATTGCACTGACCGGTATTTTTATATTTACGCTACCAATTCTTATGGTGACAATTCTGACTGTTTTACGAGTTAACCGTTACCGTGAGGAGGAGTTGCAGGAACATTTGAAAGATTATCCTTGGTCGCTTCTCAACAAGTTTAAAGAATGAGTGACATGTGCTGTCATATATGGAATTCATCAAGTTAAGCAGCAACTAGATTTACTTAACTTTTTTTGAATATAAAACAGAATCATGGCAAACCCGTGCCCAAGTTTATTAGGATTGGTGAGCCATCTATGTGTAGCTAGCTGTTCTATATCAAGATTAACGAGCTGCCTTGGTGAACGTGCTGCCGGCTGATGATCGCCAGATTAACCCAGCATTGTCCTGCATCGTCTTGCTGTCATGCTGGTGATGAATCTGACTGCCTGGTACTTTTTAGACGAACGCAGCATCAGCATATCATCAATAGCCAAATATATGACCTCTTGCCTCATATTTGCTAATATCAACCGTGCAAATTGCCGTGCCAGCGCCAGCCAAGACCATTTGCTCTGTTGCAACCATTTGTAGTAACTCAGTTCGCTAGGGATACCAGCGTATCCTTTTGCGTTCATCGCGGCCTTCAGAAGTGAAATAAAATTTCTTCCCAGAAGCCATCTTTCTAAATATCTTTTAAGAACAAAGATATTTAGAAGAGCGGCAACAATTTTCTTGCTATCCTGTCAATTTTTTTGTCATTTTTTATTGCCTTGATTGATTATTTTGAGGTAATTTCCTCCTATGGAGCTGAAACTCTAAAGTCTAATTTTTAGGTGGGAGTCTAAAAAATGAATACCACTATGAAAATTTATGGTTTAAGTTTGTTGTTGATTTTTAATATAGTAAGTGCCGAAAATATACGCATACCAATTGAATCTGGGCCGAATGGAACTGTAACAGTTGATACCAATATTTCGAATCACGAAACAGAGCATCGAATGAATTCAGTCGGTGGTGGTTTTTCAAGTACAAGCGGATCTCGTGCAAATGCAACAGTTAATATAAAAAGAGGTGATGGAACAATAAATTACACACACAAAAATTCGAATGGAGCTGTAACATTTGATACCAATATTTCGAGTGACGGAATACGGCCTCAGATGAACTCGCTTGGTGGTGGTTTTTCAAGTACAAGTGGACATCGTGCAAATGCAACAGTTAATATAAAAAAAGGTGATGGGACAATAAATTACACAAACAAAATTTCGGATGGAGCTGTAACATTTGATACCAATATTTCGAGTGACGGAACAAGGCCTCAGATAAACTCAGTCAGTGGTGGTTTTTCAGGTTCAAATGGACATGGTGTTAGCGCAACAGTTAATACAGCAGGAAGTGGCGGAACAATAAATTACACCCACACAAATAATAGAACGAAATTCAAATTCAACAGCGGAGTGAGTGTTAACAATGGTAATCATGGTGCAAATATCGGAGTTCAGATTCCCTTTGGTATTAAATAATTAGCCTAACCGGTTAAGGTAATTGACAAAAGACAACCGATATCAATCTATATTGCCGTCGGGCCTCAACCTATGCATCTACTTGACGTCCAATTTTCCCTCTTCAAGTGTATTTTCTTCAAAAGTAATTCCAAGTTTACTTTGCTGTATCGTTGAGAGTGGCATATGTTGCTGTCGCTTGAATTTTCAATTTCAAAAGGCTAGTAGAATTTCATCAACTAATCACTAGAGCTTCTTCGCGTATATCGATGTTTTACACCGATGGGAAAATAGCCTGGATCGCCAAAAGGGAGTAATTTAATTTGCGGTAATTGTTTCGCAGCGGGGACATAGTTTGCAAATTCGCTGTTTAATCTTAACAACTGAGCTCTAATCGAAGAGGCGATGGTCGTTTCTTTGCCGGCTTCGGCGGTAATGCCTGGAAGCAATTCTATCGTTATATGTAGAAATTCTTCACCCTCTTTATCGTTTCTGACTTCCATAACGAATTTGCCTGTGATCCAGCTTGCAAACCCCTCTTGTTCGAGACCAATTGCCACATTTTCTGGATAGATATTCGCACCATAGAAAGATACCGTAAAATCGGCACGACCGAAAACCCATACGAAGGGAAGGGTGCAGATCTCGCTGTCAACGCCATAATCTTCAAACGTGGATAGTCCATGTGCTTTCAAAAAAGCCATTAACTCAGCATGGCTGATCAGCCCACCGCGGTCGGCGATGTGATAGCGGATCAATGGAACTCCGTTGTCGCCAGTAATGGCCAGCGTCACACCATCTATCAATTCGAAGAACCGGCTTATCGGATCATATTGAACGAGCGTAGGTAATCTCGATTCACCGAACAGTTCTCGAGCGACATTGGGATGCTCGGCCAGGAAACGGCGAATCGCGATACTGAGCGGCGTCTCGTTGCCCAATACCCCACCGTCCGCGGTACCATAGAGGGAAGCAGAATCGTAGCAGGGAGCTTGTGAGCCGACCCGTTGTAGCATCAAGCTGCGCCATTCTTCGCTGAATACTTCACCCGCAAAAACAAATTTTATGTTGTGCAAATGCCAATCTATTCCTTGTGCCAACCCGGTATCGATCACGTCTTTTACAAAGGGCGGATAGCCCAGCAGTACGGTCTGCTTAAAATACGGTCCCAACTCGCGCACTACGCGTAAAATTTCCTCAGGTTTATTGCCGGGTGTTGCAACAGTCAAAGGATAGCCTTTTTGCGCCAGATACCAGCAGCATGATGTAGTAAAAATACCTCCTACCCAATTGCCAAGCGGAAAGCAGACGACTGCCAGGGTGGTGTGTTCGTGAGCTTGAAAGCTATGGCGGAATACTTGTTCAAAGCGCAAGGCGATATCCAACTCGTCGATCATTGCACGTGGCCAGAATGTTGATATGCCGGTAGAGCCTGAAGACACTGCCAATCGATCGCAAGCATAAATCTGCCCTCCCTTACAGCGTTCGGGCAGAGGATATCTTTGCATATAGTTGCTTTTATTAAGCAGCGGCAGCGTTTCAAAATCTTTAAAGGATGCGATCTTTTCGGGATCTACTTTCTGGTCTTTAAGAAATTGCCGGTAAGCAGGCACACTAGCGACTGTGGCTTTGAATAATTGCAGGACATGCTGGCAGGGATCGGCTATTAGCCGTTTTTTCAAAATTATATCAAGGGAGGTATGCAGAAAGGTCGAAAGTCTTTCGATCACTTTGATGGGGTAGTCTGTTTTCATTGAACTTGCTTGATATATCAAAAAAGAAAAAAGCTTATTCGAGAATGTAGCGCGGTTTACAAGGTATATCAACCGTTAGAAAAGAAAGCTGTTGATATATTATTCTTGTTTAGCTGTTGTTTTTAGCTATTGATCGTGTGGAATATAAGCTATGACGGACGCCAATTGTGGAGCAGTTTCTCCCGAGGAATTGATGCTCACGCCATTTCTGCATTGAATTCAATGGAATATTGAGTTCATTTCTGATGCGTGATTATTGCTTTTTTATTTAAATTGCCAGAACTTAACAATTTGTTATGTTTTTCAGCAACAGCATTATTCAATAAACTTATCTGAAGAGTATGGAGCTATAAATAAATCAATGAGATACTGACCTGAGGTTCGCGAATGAGTTATTAGCATGACCTTGGAGTACCAGGCTGATTTTCAATTCCAGTGAGCGGCCTTCGAATTCATTGCCAGCAAGATCGACTGTACTCCGAGTCCTCCGCAAATGGGTACTCTGGAATTCCTAATAGTATGTCTTCGAGTTCAATTCCCCGCTTCCTTGAAGCGTTAGGGTCGTCCCGAACGGAGAAAACGGCATAAACCCCGCTGCTTGCAACGGGGATAGTTGTAATCTTATTTGTTCAAAGCATTGCATTTATCAAGAAATGCTTGCCGTTCAGTTTCATTATTTCTAAAAGATGAAAGTGCTTTCTCCATTCCTTTCCCCGAACAATTCACTGCATTGGCTTCGGGAGGCCCTCCGTCGCAACCGATCAGAGCAATACTAAGACCAATAATACAAATAACGCTATATTTAAAATTCATCTAAAATTTTCCTCTATAAAATATTTTCTATGACTTGATGTATATACTAAATTTCTCAATTACTTGGTGTTGGTGTCTGTCACACGAACCAAACCATGTAATTTTACCTGAATCCTCACGGTCTGAGATTTTTGTAAAACTCTTCATCTTTTAAGGAAGCATTGTATTGCTAATGTAAGCGCTAGCAATGGATCATTAGGATCAAGCTGCAATAAAAGATCGATTCTAAACAAACCACAGTTAGTGGGAAGCTCTGCTGGATGTGAGTATTTTTTATTACCAGTTCGATTAGAAATAAGCGTCAAATTTGAATTCCTCACCTTAAATGCCCAGCATCACCTTAATGTACTTAATATCATGATTGATGACACAATATTACTAGCAATATCCATCAGAGAGATATAAGCAATTATGTACCTTACCGACTTACTTGATCTAGGCGTTATAGCGTAATTTTGTGCAAACTTCCCTTGACATGTCGTAAGAAATAAGCTAACGCTTCAGGATCTGTCTTGCATTTATCGATCACCAAGTGATGATCTTCTTCTGGCTCGCCAATATGAAATAACCACGCGCGGATTGTTTTAAGATCGTTCGCTAAATCGTCCTTTGATGGCGTTGATCGAATTAAATCTTGGCTATCTGGTACGATTCCAGCACGAGCAAATTCCTGAGCCGGCCTATCCGCAATAGAGATTTCATTTGACTTGACTTTAAGTATTTGCCGTTTGGGTGTGCCCATGGTTTTATTTAAATATTATGTTGATATTGACGCTAAGTTATTAATAAAAATAGTAAAACCTTAATGCTATGAGCGAAATTTATGAAAGCGTTTCGATTATTTTTAGTCATTTCAAACAGAAATAATAATCTTAATAAATACAATAATATAAAACTTGCACAAATTATTAGCAAGCTTTATGGTACTGATTATATTGATTATTGTCATGCTCCATTCTAGGGTTTAATAGGCATATTATATGTATTTGATTTATCATAATTATTTTAGCGGCATCATATTCGATGCAGTTAGAAATATCTGAATTATTTGAACAATCATTAAGTAAGTGGAATTTTATTTATTTTAAAGAGATTGATTTTCAGGATTATCTTTAACCTAAAAGTTGCTATAAGGACTTCTCTGTAATTGCAAGATGAATTTAATTGTTTTTTGAGTATGCTTATGCTTCACTTATCCCATTATGAGCAAGTTGGGCATCTTTACTGAACTGCTGGCGGGGATGAGCATGAATGTGATCGAGGCAGCCGAGGTGAAGCGATCAAATGAAATCCCTCGATCGTTGACTGTTGCAGTCAGCGCAAAACAAGTGCGCTAGGGTGATGAATCAATATTGAATACTGATCATTTCTCCGGGATACCCATCCACGAATTTCCAGCGGTTTATGAAGGTAAGTTTCCAGTGCTGGAAATAGGGCAAGATTGTTATTATCGATTTGAATATCGATTTTATTATTGAAAATCAGTTGACTATACCGCTTGTTTCTTTTCAATGACGTGGGTGTTCCCAGGAAACGTTGCCAGCCACGTGATTTTTGCGATATCTGCGTAAGCGGCCGCGTACGATAATCAGGTAGCGACCAAATTCCTAATTTTTGTCTCTCAGCTCGCTGCTGTGCACTGATCATTGCATCAGCGTGTCGGAGATTTGGGGGTAATAAATTGACTACAGCCAACCCTTTTTCCACCAGCATAAGGTTAAGGTGTTCCCCATTTGGCAGATAGAGATGAGCAAGCAAACGTTTGTAATGATCCTGTTTTTGTTGATCATATTCTAGGTATACCTTCCGACCTTGAAGTTTTTCCTGTAACCATTCTTTAGCAACTATGCCGCCCGTTTCTCCATCGCGATGACGGCTTTCGATTTCGGGTGCATTGATGCCAAGCAATCTCACGCGCGCTCCTCCTTTTAACACAACGGTATCGCCATCCAATACTTTGGCAACTTGATGCAGGGATCGTTGTGGAACTGTTGATAGGTTGATTGGTTTAGCATCAGGGGAGGGGATATCTGAATAGGTGATACTACCGTGTGCATCTTTCGTACGATAGATTGTGTCAGCAGCACAACCGGGTAGATACAGCCAAATGAAAACAGTCAACAACCAGAACGATATTTTTATGATCGGTTTCATGGATTGCATTATTTTACAATGAGATTGGGACAATGCCTTTTATTTGGGTGACTGTAATTCTACTATTTAGCACCTGGAGCCTTTCTCAAAGTGAAGTATTTACTGTGGTAATTAATAAAACGATTGATGCAGCTTCTAAATTGATATCAAGTACAGCTGCATTGATTATTTTTTTAACAATATAACGATAATAGACTTAGATATGTCATGGAATCTAGTCTGGCTAACTTTATTTTTTATAATCTTTACTAGGACTTTATTAATTCTTCACATTTTGGATATGTCATTGATCTTTCACGTGAAAATAATAAAAAAAATAGCGTCGAGTCACTGATTTTTTATAAATAATCAAAAGATAAAGTCGTATCCATGAGGAATATGGATTAAAATCCAGCATTCTGCTAAATATATCAATCCATAGTTAGTTGTAAGTGATGTCCGAACCACTGATCGAAATCAAAGATCTTGCCTTTTCCTATAGTACTCGTCCCATTCTGAGAAGTGTCAATATGACCATGTCTCGAGGCAAGGTCATCGCTATCATGGGAGGAAGCGGTTCTGGTAAGACTACCTTGTTGCGTTTGATTGGTGGAGAAATCAAACCTACTGCAGGCTATGTCAAAGTCGCTGGTCAGGTAGTACATAAACTCAGCAGAAATGATCTTTTTAAATTACGCAGAAAAATGGGTATGTTGTTCCAGTTTGGCGCTTTGTTTACCGATTTATCTGTGTTCGACAATGTTGCTTTTCAGATACGTGAGCATACCAATCTCCCAGAATCCATGATTCGTGATTTGGTATTGATGAAGCTCCATGCAGTCGGCTTACGCGGGGCCTGCCATCTGATGCCGGCAGAACTATCGGGTGGCATGGCACGCCGTGTTGCCTTAGCTCGCTCGATTGCGCTTGATCCCATGCTGATCATGTATGACGAACCTTTTACCGGGCTGGATCCAATTTCGTTAAGTGTCATTGGTAGTCTCATTCGCCGATTGACAGATGCACTGGGGATGACTTCAATCGTAGTTACACATGATGTGCAAGAATCCTTAAAGATTGTAGATTATGTTTATTTCCTGGCAGACGGGGTCATCGCAGCGCATGGAACTCCGGAAGAAGTAAAGGAATCAGTTGCTCCGTTTGTACATCAGTTTGTTCACGGCGAGGAAGATGGGCCTGTCCCTTTTCATTATCCTGCAGAAGCTTATCAAAAGGACTTGAAGCTGGAGACCCATTTTGCCTAAACGCATTATTACCAGTATCCAGGCTATCGGGCATCGGACTATTGACAGCATTTGGCGTCTAGGTTGCGCGGCGCGCTTTTTTGTCCTGGTGTTCCTAAAATCGACGACGAGTTTCTTACGCTTTGGCCTCGTCATACGTGAAATTTATTTTGTTGGTGTATTATCGCTCATCATTATCCTGGTGTCTGGCTTGTTTGTTGGAATGGTATTAGGGCTGCAAGGATACGAGACACTACAAAAATATGGTTCTGAATCAGCAGTCGGGACGCTCGTGGCGTTGTCACTGGTGCGGGAATTGGGGCCAGTGATGGCAGCGCTGCTGTTTGCAAGTCGCGCGGGTTCTGCAATCACTGCGGAAATCGGTTTGATGAAAGCGACTGAACAGTTATCTGCCATGGCGATGATGGCGGTGGATCCGATTGCACGCGTGGTTGCACCACGCTTCTGGGCAGGGGTTATTTCCATGCCATTACTGGCAGCCCTCTTTTCTGTCTTAGGAGTATTTGGAGGGTATTTGGTGGCAGTCGTTTTCATTGGGGTTGACGAAGGTTCATTTTGGTCGTCCATGCAGAATGCGGTCGATTTTCGCTATGACATTGTAAATGGCGTGATTAAAAGCTGTTTCTTCGGTGTGGCAGTGACAGCGATAGCAGTTTTTGAAGGGTTTGATGCGCCTCCTACAGCTGAGGGGGTATCAGGTGCTACGACCCGAACGGTAGTGACTTCTGCACTGGCAGTTTTGGGATTAGATTTTGTTTTAACCTCTTTTATGTTCAGAGGAGTGGATTGATGCAGCGAACAATAATCGATTTTTGGGTTGGATTGTTCGTGATGGCCGGTATTGGAGCATTACTGATACTCGGATTAAAAGTTGGGAATCTAACGAGTTATAATACTGGTGAAAGCTATACTCTTATAGGAAATTTTGAAAATATTGGTGGCCTTAAAATTAGAGCGCCTGTCAAAAGCGCTGGAGTGGTGGTAGGGCGTGTCACAGATATCCAGTTTAGCCTGGAAACCTACGATGCTATTGTGACAATGGCTATCAATACTCATTATCGATTTCCTAAAGATACTTTTGCGAGCATATTGACATCTGGGTTACTCGGGGAGCAATACATTGGTTTATCACCGGGAGGAGATGAAGAGATGTTAGCGGAAGGAGATAAGATAATGAAAACCAATTCAGCCATGGTTCTGGAGGAGATGATTGGACGTTTTCTGTTCGATAAGGCTGCGGAGGATTAACGATTCTTAATGATTGATAAATTCTGATTAGGTAAACATGAAAACACTTTTTCAAAAAATTATTGTTCTGCTAACTTATTTTTTGTTGATTGTTCCGGTATCAGCCAAAGAGATGCCTCCCGATCAGCTAGTTAGAAATACGGTTGATGAAGTCATCACTATTCTTAAACAGGATGGTACTAAAAAGGGTCAGAAAGATCGTATTCTGGATTTAATTGAAACTAAAATACTTCCTCATTTCAATTTCACCCGTATGACTCAACTGGCAATGGGAAAAAACTGGTCTAAGGTTGAGTCTCAGCAACGGAAAGAGCTGGTGGGTGAATTTCAGACTTTACTCGTAAGAACTTACTCCAATGCACTTACGAATTACCGTGATGAAGTGATTGAAGTTACGCCATTGACAACTCAACCTAATGCCAAAACTACAACTGTCAAAACACGTGTCATTCAAGGCCGTGGCAAAGAACCCGTTCCGATTGATTACAGCATGGAAAAAACTGACCAAGGTTGGAAGGTTTTTGATGTGACTGTTGCTGGAGTCAGTCTGGTAACAAATTATCGAAGCACTTTTAATAGTGAAATTAAAAAAGCAGGTGTAGATGGTTTGATTGCTTCACTTGTGAAGAAGAATAAATCATTAGAAGGTCAATAAACGATTGCATTCTTTTAGATACTTACTTTCAAAGTAATGGCAATTCAGCGTGAAGGTAGAAGAATTTACGTGCGTGGCGCTGTAACTTTCGATAACGTAGTTGAAATTACCCGACAGGGAATGGCTCTTCTTGATGAAGATGATCTAGTAGTTGATCTGGCAGAAGTTATTGAACTTGATTCATCCGCTATCAGCATGTTATTCGAATGGTTGCGTGTAGCTCATGCCAGGAATCAGCAACTCTATTATGTCAATTTGCCAGAGAATCTAAGCAGTCTTATGCAGCTATATGGCGTGACTGACTTTATTCCGTTTGATACAAATATCACGAAATAAATTGCCCTTCTTCTATTTTATCTGATTGTCGTTATTCTTCAAAGCTCGTTCCTCTATGGTTGCAGCAATTGAAATCCATCAGCTTAATAAGCGTTATGGTGCTTTATCTGCTTTGGAAGATATTGATCTTTCAATCAATCCTGGTGAATTCTTTGCTTTGCTAGGTCCTAATGGTGCGGGAAAAACGACACTTATCAGTATCCTTGCGGGATTGACACTGGCAACGAGTGGTCACGCTAAAATTATGGGGCATGACGTTGTGACTGATTACGTTAATTCACGCAAAAATCTTGGTGTTGTGCCTCAAGAACTGGTGTTTGATCCATTTTTTACTGTCAGAGAAGCACTTATCATTCAATCTGGCTATTACGGCATAAGAAAGAATGATGTCTGGATAGATGAGATTTTGCATCGCTTGGATCTTACCGATAAAGCTGATACCAATATGCGTGCACTGTCGGGTGGAATGAAACGGCGTGTATTGGTAGCCCAGGCGTTAGTGCACAAACCTCCTGTGATCATTCTGGATGAACCCACTGCGGGTGTCGATGTAGAACTAAGGCAGGCACTATGGGTTTTTATTAACCAACTAAACCGCGAGGGGCATACAATTGTCTTGACTACTCATTATCTTGAAGAAGCAGAAGCATTATGTAATCGTGTTGCTATGCTCAAGCAGGGTAAAATTGTTGCATTAGATAGTATTCGGAACCTTATTAATAGTATTCAGGGATTCTCAATCCAACTTCGGCTTTCTTCTGAGACATTACCGACCGTTTTGCAAGAATGGCCTAGAAGCAGTCATGAGGGTTTACATATTTTCAAAATAAAAGATTATTTCCAGGTTGAAACGTTGCTTGCAGTACTGCGTTCCGAGCATATACAAGTACTGGAAATGCAATTACAACAGCCTGATCTGGAAGAAGTTTTTGTAAGAATCATGGGTGTTGAATCTTCGGATGTATCATGATTGGTTTTTACACATTATTTTATAAAGAGTTACTGAGATTCTGGAAAGTAAGTTTCCAGACGATACTGGCTCCGATTTTATCTAGTTTGCTTTATCTGCTGATTTTTTCCCATGTCCTGGAAACGCGTGTACAGGTATATCAAGGAATTTCTTATACCTCATTCTTAATTCCAGGTTTAGTGATAATGGCCATTTTGCAAAACGCTTTTGCCAATTCATCTTCTAGTCTGATTCAATCCAGAATATCCGGTAACATTGTATTTATCTTATTGTCGCCTTTATCTTATTTGGAGATTTTCCTGGCATATATTGGAGCTGCGGTAGTGCGTGGCTTATTAGTAGGCTTGGGTGTTTATGGTGCGACGATGATATTATATGAAGTGCCACTACAGCTGCCTTTATGGGTTTTATTGTTTGCGATTACAGGCAGTATGCTCCTGGGTGCATTGGGTATCATTGCTGGTATTTGGTCAGAAAAATTTGATCAACTTGCTGCGTTCCAGAATTTTGTTATTTTGCCGCTGACATTTTTATCAGGTGTATTTTATTCAATTTATTCTCTTCCTTCCGGTTGGCAATATTTATCACACTTGAATCCTTTTTTTTATATCGTTGACGGACTTCGCTACGGTTTCCTGGGAACATCGGATATTTCACCCTATTTTAGTTTAGTAGTTGTGATATCGTGTTTAGCAGTGGTTTCCTGGCTGACAGTATGGATGTTAAAGAGCGGTTATAAAATTCGCCATTAGGCGACCTGTATCTTGTCGGATTTTTTAAGGAAACTCTGAATAAGTCCCTGTACAAGCAATTACTGCGTTTGCTGGTACTCGAAAACTCATTTATCTATTGATATGGCTTGTTTTCTGGACACTACTTGGCTTGCTCTTTAATCTTGCTCAGTAACTTATTAAGAGTTTCTCTGATTTATTGTTAGTAGTTCAGCAACATGAAATCCAATGATGTATTTATTTCTTTAAAGGATCGAAAATGATTACCTCAGGTTATATCAAGGAATGTATTGAAACATCTTTGCCTTGTGAATGGATTCAGGTAGAAGGAGAAGATGGGCGTCATTTTAGTGCCATTATTGTCAGTGACCAATTCAGAGGAAAAAGTATGGTTCAGCAACATCAGCTGGTTTACCGGGTCTTACGGGATAAAATGAAGCAAGAGATCCATGCGTTATCTATGAAAACACTTACCCCTGAACAATGGGAAGAATATAAACAAGCTGGGCAGAAGGCTTAGAGCTGGTTGATGTGATGAAAGCTATTCTCTAGTATGTGATGGGAAAAGGATTGCCGCTATGGTTGCTACCATAGCGGCACTGTTTTTTAATATTGCACTTATTCAAGCTCTTTAAGTGATTGTGGTTGAGCAATACCAAATCCCTGAGCAAAATCAACGCCCATTTCATGTAACTTCTCAGCAATCTCAAGCGATTCAACAGATTCTGCAATGGTTTGGATTTTCATAAGGTGGGCTATACGGTTAATTTCTCTTACTTTGACTAGATCTGTCGGATCATTCAATATATTACAGATCAAACTGCCTTCTATTTTCAGGAAGTCGATTTTGATGGTTTTTAATAAATCAAATGAAGCCCGGTCATGATTAAAGCTTGATAAGGATGCTTTGCAACCTATCTGCCTAATCTTTTGAGCAAAGATTGTGGTAGCCTCGAGGTTTGATTTGGCATCTGACTCTTCAATCTCAAAGCATAAAGTTTGTGGGGGAACATTTGATTCCTGTAGCTGTTTTTCTACAAAATCAGTGAATTGAAGATCACTTAACGTGTCTCTGGCAAGGTTTATGCAAAACATTATGTTTGAATTTATTTTGTTTGTGCATAACCACTTTATTATATTACTGACAACCCAGCGATCCAGCCGTGGCATCAGATTATATTTCTCGACAAAAGATAAAAATGCTCCCGGTGGTATAAGATTATTTTCCTCTTCAACCATCCTGATCAGAATCTCATAGTGTGCACATGGATTTGAATCTGATTTTGTCGAAATAATATTTTGATAATATAAGTGGAATTTATCCTGCTCAATAGCTTGAATAAGCCGCGTAGCGGAATTTATTGACGCAGATGAAGAATACTTGCTTTCACTTTCTTTAGTTGTTCCCTTATCATTGCTGCCATCTTGAGTCAGAATATTTTCTGACTTTGTATATTCTTGTGTTTCTACATCATGAAATTGTTGGTTTTCTCGCAAAATACGAGGTGTATACAGAGTATAAAATCCGATGACTTTCCCTTTTGGATCAAAATGAGGCACGAATTGCTCAATAATGAGGCATGTTGAACCATTAGTTAATTTTTGTATTCGTTTATTTTGTATTATCTCGCCAGCTAAAATATGATTGATGCAATTTTTAATTCCATGATAAAAATGTTCATTTAAAAATTCTCGCATATATCGATTATCGATTTGTTCTGCATTTAATCCAAACCATAAGCGATAAGCTCGATTATGGTAACAACATAACTGTTCAGTATTAAAATATGCGAGCATAACTGGAAAGTTTTCATCAATGATCTGTAATCTAGTTTTATGTTCTGAAGAAGTTTTCTCGGCCCTTAGCCGATACTTGATTTCGTTAGTAAGCCTTTCTTTATGGGTTCTAAATATTATTTGATGTTTTGCTAAAGATTTTTCTGCGCGTGTGATCTGGATGATCATAGCAAATATAGTTATGATCAGAATAATCCATAAAATATTGATGATCTGTGGCTCTAATTCGATTATGAAATAATTGATAGCAGTCAGTGATCCTGTTGTAGCAATGGCAATGCTTGCAACAAGATAGAATTTGACCACATTAAATTTAGAAAACACTTGGGTTTTCATTCTTATTACTATTAATAAAAATTAAAAATTGTGTATGAGAAATTAAACTTGCTCATTTTATCTTGATCAATTTAGTCCATAACTTGATAAGGATTTAGCTCTTGCCCAGAACTTCCATAAACTGTTATGCGACATTATAAAATTTCTTGTGCTATCCTCATTTAAAACAGTAATTGTCAATTGAGAAATTACTCGTTTTTTCATTGCTTCGAGCAAGGGTATAAACCAGCGTTGTTCGAATGAACTTAAACATTCACGCCATTCATATATATTCCTGTATTGAGTTTTTCCCCACAGAGTATCAAGTACTACTAAATGGTTACCTGGCTTGGCTTGTCGCTGCCACATTGTTGCATCATGAGGAAGTGGATTGCTGGCTATGCCACTTGCAACTGCGAGGGCATGGGTGAAAGCATGGTCACACCATATTTGGTTAAAAGTAGAGCATATATTCTGTGGCATCATTCCTCCCCCCCAGAACCAGATACTATTGATCGCCAATTCGCCACGCTCTTCTCTTTCTTGATTAAGTGGATGGGTATGCAGCAGCATTTGTATCTCATTAAAAATGCTGTGCCATGCTGAACTATCTTCTCCAATTGGGAGCAGATTATTGATATTTTTACCAATCATTTCACTGAGTAGTCGGGTTTGCAAGCAAGGTATTTTGGCAATACGGACATACCAGCGATCAGGGTGGAGTGGTAAAAATACGATTCCACTTTTGCTGAAATACTGATTGAGAGTATCGGCAAATTGTATCGATTCCTTTAAGGAAATTGAGAAAACTTGACTGTCAGCTAACAGCATATGATTGTTCTGAATGCGGAGATGAACTGGATCAGCGCGCAGCCAATACTCATTCTGGTCAGGTTTTTCGTCTGTCCCGTCCAGTTGTAACATGATTGGTGCAATTGGCCAGTCTTGCTGCTTCGACACACCGAAAGTCTGACAGAGCCATTCTTCTATTCCTTGAGACTGGCTCTCGGCACAATGGCTTTTGGCTAGAATGACTTCTAAAGCAGATAAAGACAAGCCGCCATAAACTTCAGACCTTCCAGCTTCAGGCCAAAATAAGCCTGGGATGAGGAGATGTAGATTCATAAATCATACGTAATAAGTTAATGAATAATAGATGGGAGATGGGTAAAAGTTTCTGTTCATCAAGTTTTGGGTAAAAGTTAGGAAGTAAATAAATAGATAAAACAAAAATTATAAGATATGTAAAAAAAGTTTGACCCATACTCTTTTCAAGAATTTCTTTAACCAACATATTGTTTAGATCAGTACCTTAGCACCAAAAATCACAATACCAAAATCATTTATATCAATTCAATGGCGAATTCAAGAATTGAGAAAAACAGAAATTTATTAAATAACAAATTTATATTCCGCTTTTTTCAACTTGTTCAGCTTGTATTCATTTTCTGTCATGTATAGTTGACGGCGGTTAATTTAATTAAATTCTGATCAGCAAAAAAACAAGTAAATACTTGTTACATGACAATAATGTCAATATCCTTTAAAGCATGGACAAATATCCACTTAATGACCTATAGTGCACGAGCCCATTTCGAGGTGCGCTAATGTAACTTCATTAAAAATTAAAAATTTATTAAATACTTAGAGTTTGTTCATATGCAGAAAATTTATATCTTGCTCTGCTTATTTTTTTCTTTTAATTCTTTTGCTTTGGCTAAAGAATCAGCCACTAAATACTCAATTAAAGAGATACAGCGTCTGGGATTGGAAGTTAATGGCTTGGTCCTTGCCGCTCGTTCACAAGTTAATATTGCTGAGGCGGGTGTGGTAAGCGCATCAGCTTATCCAAATCCCGAAGTGACTGTTATGGCCGGTCCGGACACACGTCGACTTCCATTTGAACTTACCGGTCCGGCAACAATGCAGCGTACGGTGACTGTCAGCCAACCCATAGAGAATCCTTTTTTTCGACAAGCCCGAATTGGATCAGCAGAGGCAAATGTAGAAGCAAATCGCGCCAGCCTTGATCAGGTACGCGCTGATCTTGCAGCACAATTACGTATCCGCGCTTATGAGCTATTGCTTCGCCGAGAGCAAGCGGCTGTGGAAACGGCTATTTTCGATGTGATGCAAGAGATACAGCGACGTATCAAGCTAAGTGTTGAGGTCGGTGAGTCAGCGCGCTTTGAATTGATCCGGGCTGATACTGAGGTCATGACTGCGGCAAGTAGAAAAGAAGCAGCCTTATTAAGTGCAGAACGAGCAAGAGTGGCGCTCTTCCAGCTTACTGCAGGTGCATTGCCGCCTGATTTTGCGATTCAAAATTCCCTCAATGAACCGGTTGAATTACCCGTTCTTGAAGAGCTGTATCAACAAGTTCTGGCTGCTAATCCCGAAATTCTCCGTTTGGAGGCAGAGCAGAATCGTGCTCAACTGCGGATCGAACAGGAGCGCGCTTCCGTTCTACCTTCAATGAATATTCTATATAGCAATTTTCAGGATAGACAATTTACTTCGAATACGGCTGGGTTAAGTGTCAGAGTTCCTCTGTTTTATCGTCGCCGCGGTGAAATTGATGGTGCCATATTCGATTCTGCTCGAGTGCGTGAGACCTTGGAATACCGTCGTTACGAGATCAATCGCTTACTTGAATCCGCCTGGCAGGCCATGCAGATTGCGAAACGGAGAGTAGAAATGTATGAGGGCGGGATTATCCAGGAAGCTGAGAATGCATTGCGTGTAGCAGAAGCTGCTTTTCGTTTGGGTGAACGTGGTTTTATTGAAGTACTCGATACGCAGCGTATATTGCGCACTGCGCGCTCGGAATTATTGCAAGCCTATTTTGAATTACAATCAGCCGCTGCTGAAATCGATCGTCTACGCGCTCATTATCCCAAGGAGTGACTCTTCGTATGAATGTTCAAGTTTTAATTACTGGAGTTGTATTACTTATCACTTTGTTTTTAACAGCTTGTGGTAAGAACGATTCTTCAGCACCTGAAGGTGAAAAGGTTGCACAAGCAAAGGAAGCTGACCCCAATAGCGTTACCCTCAAGCCAGAAATAATGCAACGGATCAAAATTGGCATACCAAAGGTAATGAATATAGCCGACAGAATAAGAGTGCCTAGTCAAATTGAGATAGATGAACACAAGCTTGTTCGAGTGGGTGCAAACGTTACTGGGCGTATCGTTGAGGTTCTCGCTAAGCTCGGAGATGAAGTGAAAGTGGGTACGATATTAGCTCGAATAGCCGGCCCGGAGCTTACGCAAGCACAGTTAGCATATCTACGTGCAAATTCTGTGATGCAGCTTGCAGACAGGGCAGCGTCTCGTGCACAGCAGCTCTTTGCAGCCGATGTAATAGGCGCAGCTGAATTGCAGCGGCGTGAATCAGAGCTGCAAGTGGCTCGTGCTGATTTTAGCGCAGCAAAAGATCAATTACGTTTATTGGGAGTGGACAATAAAGCATTAACCGATTTACTGAAACGTGGGCAGATACTCCCTTCTGCACCCATTACCGTTTCTATGCCAGGTGTCGTTGTTGAACGAAATGTTGCGATTGGACAGGTTGTGCAGCCTTCAGATAAATTATTCACAGTGGCTGATTTATCAACAGTGTGGGCTACAGGAGATGTACCTGAGCATATTGCACGGCATGTGATGCAAGGTCAACATGTGGAGATTCAAGTGCCGGCATTAGGTGATATTAGCTTCGATGGTGTAATCATTTTTGTTTCTGATACGGTTAATCCATTGACCAGAACAGTGATGGTGCGCACGGAAGTAGTGAATCCGCAGCGTAAACTCAAGCCAGCGATGCTAGCAAAAATGCTTATTACGGAGAATCCCCATCGAAGCCTGGTAGTACCTGAAAGTGCAGTGGTACGTGATTCCAATATCGACTATGTGTTTGTCGATCAAGGCAATAATCGTTTCTTGCGTGTACCAGTCGAACTAGGTCATGAGATTGATAAAATGCGCCCCGTGCTCAAGGGATTAACTGATGAGCAAAATATCATCTTAGAAGGCGCTTTTCATGTTGATAATGTGCGCAAACTCGCTGAACTGGAATAAATCATGCTAGCCTCAATTGTACGTGCAATGCTCAAGCAGCGCCTTGTCGTGGCGGTTATTTCGCTTATTTTGGTTGGCGCTGGCTTTCAAGCATCTCAGAAACTCTCAGTTGATGCTTTTCCTGATGTTACCAATATTCAAGTTCAAGTTGCGACCGAGGCGATCGGCCGGAGTCCAGAAGAAATCGAACGATTAGTTACTGTTCCAATAGAGATTGCCATGACAGGTCTACCTGGTCTGGTGGAGATGCGTTCTTTAAATAAAAGTGGATTGTCTCTCATTACATTGGTATTTACCGACGAAACAGACGTTTATTTTGCCCGTCAGCTTGTTATGGAACGCATGATCGGGGTAGCGAACAGAATGCCTCCTGGAGTGGCGCCGGTACTCGGGCCGGTTTCAACCGGGTTGGGAGAGGTATATCAATATACCCTAGAGCATCCAAGCGATGGGCAACGTCAATTGACTGTAGAAGAGTTGACTGAGCGGCGTACCATACAAGACTGGGTGGTACGACCCATGTTACGCTCAATTCCTGGAGTAGCAGAAATCAACTCGCAGGGTGGCTATGTCAAGCAATATCATGTGCTGGTTAACCCAGACCAGCTGCGTCATTATGATTTAACACTCGCACAAGTTGACGAAGCTATTGCCAAAAATAACGCGAATGCGAGCGGTAACATATTGTCGTTGCAATCTGAGCAATATCTGATACGTGGTGTGGGTTTGATTCGCACTTTGCAGGATATCAGCGATATCGTGCTGAAAGAAACCGGCGGTGTGCCAGTATTTGTCCGAGATGTCGCCGAAGTTAAATTTGGTTCAGAAGTGCGTGCGGGGGCCAATATTAAAGGTGGTTACACTGAAGCAGTCTCAGGTATTGTCATGATGATCAGGGGGGGGAATGCCAAGGAGATCGTCGAACGGGTAAAGTTGAAAGTCGCTGATATCAATGAGCGGGGTTTATTACCTGATCGACTTCAAATAGTTCCCTTTTATGATCGGACTGATTTGGTCGATTCAGCAATGTGGACAGTAGTCAAGGTACTCATTGAAGGTATTCTGTTAGTCGTTATCATCTTGTTCATATTTTTGGGTGATGTTCGTTCCAGTTTGATTGTGGTCGCAACAATCATTATCACGCCATTGGTTACTTTTATGGCAATGAATCAACTGGGTATTTCAGCTAACTTGATGTCATTAGGAGGATTGGCAATTGCCATTGGCCTAATGGTTGATTCGACTGTGGTGGTTGTGGAAAACGTGTTTCATCGTTTGGGTCACGCTAGCGGGACGCGCGAATCACATTTACGCACCATAGTTGATGCAGTTGCTGAAGTGGGCACACCGGTGATTTTTGGGATTTCTATTATTATCCTGGTATTCTTGCCCTTAATGACCCTCCAAGGGATGGAAGGAAAAACATTCAGTCCGCTTGCTTATACTATCGCAATTGCGTTAGCCATATCATTGGTTGTTTCGCTTACGTTATCACCGGTATTATGTTCTTATATCCTCAAGGGAGGAGCTGATCACGATACCAAGATTATCGCTTTACTTAAGTCGGGTTATCGGCGATTACTCAATTCAGCATTAACGAGTGAAAAAACAACGATTATGGTTGCGATAGGCTTATTAGGGCTATCATTTATGCTGTTCCCGTTTCTGGGTAAATCGTTTATTCCTATCATGAAGGAGGGAGCAATCACCCCCGTCATTGTTCGGGTACCTTCGATTTCACTCGATGAATCCATCAAAATAGAAACGGAGGGGATGAAACTGATTGCTGCAATCCCGGGAGTAAAAACTGTAGTGGCGAAGGTCGGGCGCGGTGAATCACCTGCTGATCCAGCAGGACCCAATGAATCCGATCCGATTGTGGTGATCGATCCTGAATCAGGGCGCACCCAAGAAGAAATAGAAGAAGATATCCGAAAGGCCTTGGCGGTTTTGCCTGGTGTTCAGATAGTACTATCCCAACCGATTGCGCAAAGAGTGGACGAAATGGTAACCGGTGTGCGATCACAAGTCGCAGTCAAGATTTTTGGCGATGATTTGAATGAATTGCGCCGATTGTCTGAGCAGGTCGCACGCATTATCACGACTGTCCGGGGAGCTCGAGATCTTCGTATTGAGCGGTTATCTGGGCAACAATCACTTACGATTGATATTGATCGACGCGCAATTGCACGTCACGGCTTGAATGTTTCTGATGTACACGAGCTGATTGAAACAGCGATAGGAGGCAAGGAAGTTACCCATGTGTTCGAGGGAGAGCGGCGTTTTTCTTTAGTATTGCGTTATCCAGAACAGTTTCGTAATAATGTGGATGCTATCCACGATCTATTATTACGTACTCCCAGTACGACAGCAGGTCCAAATGGCATGATGGCAGGGGGAGGGGCGTTAATCCCCCTTCATGCTGTCGCAGAGGTTCAGGTTGTTGATGGACCAGCACAAATATCCCGCGAATTTGCCAAGCGACGGGTAGTGGTTGGTGCTAATGTGCATGAGCGTGATTTGGGAGGATTTGTTGCTGAATTACAGCAACGTGTTGCTAAGGAAATTAAATTACCACCAGGTTATTACTTTGAATGGGGAGGACAGTTTCAAAATATGGAACGTGCCATGGATACACTTTCGGTAATCGTTCCTCTAACCATAACAGCAATCTTTTTCTTGTTATTTTTGCTGTTTAATTCGATCAAGCTGGCAAGTCTGATTATTATGGTTCTACCGTTTGCTTCGATAGGAGGGGTAATTGGGTTATTCATCACCGGTGAATACTTGTCGGTACCCGCTTCGGTGGGCTTTATTGCCTTATGGGGGATTGCCGTATTGAATGGAGTGGTATTGATTTCCTATATCCGCAAGTTGCGTGAAGAGGGTGTCAGTGTAGCTGAAGCCGTTGTTCGCGGCTGTGAGCAACGTTTCCGTCCAGTACTGATGACGGCGACAGTGGCGATGCTTGGCTTAGTACCATTCTTATTTGCGACTGGCCCTGGTTCGGAAGTACAACGACCCCTGGCCATAGTGGTGATCGGCGGTTTGATTACTTCCACTCTATTAACATTAGTGGTACTTCCTACACTGTATCGTTGGTTTGATGAAAAACCTGTGGAGACTTGAGGAGAGTCATCATGAAAGAAATTCGCGCCATCATTCGCCCTTCGCGCCTGAACCAATTACGCAATGCGCTGCATGATATTCATGATTTCTTTAGCTTGGGAGTATGTAGGGGAGAGGGTTTTTCAGCTCCTATCAGTCGGCATCAAACACTCCGTGAAGAACTGACTGATTTTACGGACAAGATCCTGGTAACGGCACTTGTTGCCGACGATATGGTAGATACTATTGTTGATGTGATCGTACGTGAATGCCAAACAGGGATGCCGCATGATGGCGTAGTTTGGGTAGTGTCAGTTGAAGCGGCTTATCGTATCCATGATAAAGGTACGCTTTGAGATAAAGAGCTGCTTATGCCCTTTAACTACATTCAGCCTACCGTCTGTCGGTAAATTTTCAGGCAGTGCTCGTGGGCGAAGGTATAATCAACGATCAGTTTGGGATAAGAGGGGGTATGCCAATCGTTGATCCAGAACTCTAGTGTCGATTCATTATGTGATTTTATCTTCTACCAGGTTTTACGAGGCGCTACTGATTACAGAACACGAAACGCTAGTATAGCTACCAATGTAGGAGGCAGCGCTGCAATGAAGAGTCCCAGCGGGTGGATGGCTTCTTCCTCAAATTTTCCACGTAAAATAGCGAAGCCAGCGGGATTTGGGGCATTAGCGATGACTGTTAAGCCGCCGCCTGTTACTGCACCTGCAACCAATGCTACTTTGAATTCCTGACTTAAACCTTCGACCAATGATCCCAAATACGTGAGTGCGGCATTATCGGTAATTGCGGTCAATGCTGTTGCTCCAAAGTATACGGTTGTCTCGTCCATATCCATCAGAATTGGCTGTAACCACCATTGCTGCTGACCTCCGAGTACTACTAATCCAGCCAGGAAGAATGCTACCAGCAACGCTTCGCGCAAGATAAGCGGGTTCTGGTGTCGTTGATAGGCAGTTGCAAATCCCAGGAAAAAGAGAAAAATTCCTATAAATACAGCAGGGTAATGTGCAAACACAACGACTGCTGTCAGAAACATCAAATGGACTAATATCATGGATATCGGAACTCTGGGGACATTGCTGCTATCTTGTTGAGCCATATGTTTGAGTTCATGCCGAAACAACAGCATGGCTGAGCCTGCATTGATAGCCACTGCCAGCGCTGCCTTCCAGCCAAAAGTGGAGATCATGAACCAAATATCCCAGTTCCATTTTCCAGCCACCATCAACACGGGTGGTGCCGCAAAAGGTGTAAGTGTTCCGCCAATAGAAACATTTACGAATAATACACCGACCGTGACGTATTTTAGCTTAGTGGAGACTTCTTTACTGAATAGTGTATCACGCAGCATCAGCGCCGCCAGCGTCATTGCGGCAGGCTCAGTGATAAATGAACCCATCAGCGGTACGAAAGTTAATATCAGAAAATACATGGCCATACCCTGGTCCAATGGCAAATAGCGTGCAGTCCACCGTACGACAGAAGCAGTGAAATCAAGAATGGGACGCGTACCTGCAATCACCATGATGACGAATACAAACAACGGTTCAGCAAAGTCGCGTGAGTTGAGATAGCTGGTGGTTTCCTGCTTACCGCTTATGGCAAACATAAACAGCATCAGAATCATGGCCCAGAAACCGAATACTACTTCGACCTCTCCTAGCAGATGCCAAATACCCGCATGACGCGGCTGGATGTGGGCTAAATGCTCAAAATATTTTGTAGAAAAGGTATGAATCACTGCCAGGGCAAACAAGACAGTAGCGATTAATTGAATAGAAGTCGGATCACTCATGTGATTTATTATATATATCTAAGATATTGTATTGTGGGGAGATTTAAGAAATTTTGTTTGCTGTAAATTTGCTGTACTTGGAAAATGATCAAAATGATCTGAATTCTATAGGAAAATGTGCTTTGACAGCATTCTTAAATTATATGCAATATGCACAAATTTAAATTGAATTGCTTAAACGGAATCAAAAGCTCTGGTTAATTTCTATTCATTGCCTGCCGATAAATTTTCAGGCAGCGCTCATGGGCGTGTCGTTTGTTTGTAAGGCATCTAGACGGACGCGGCGAGTGCATTGTCACGGAGTAGGCCATCCAAAATGTTTGGATCAAAAATGAAAATGGGCAGAACCGGTCGACCAGCTGCTAAGGCTTGCGAGAGACCCACATTGTCATCCAGACGCAGATCCCACCTAAACCAGAAAACAGATAGCAGTGTTGTCATTTCAAGCGCACCTATTTATCACAGCCCAGCGTCAGCCTTTGCCAAATAAATCCTCTAGCGCTGTCGGTAAATCAGTAAATTTGAATTTAAAATCATATTCTTGCAATAATCTAGTAGGTACGATGTGATAGCTGTTCAGCGCAAGAGCTGCCGCTTCACCTAGTGCCAGTTTTAGGATAAAAGCCGGTGTAGGAAAGAACGCTGGTCGATGCAGCGCCTTACCGAGGGCAGTTGCAAATTCGCGATATCGTACCGGATTGGGCGAAACAGCATTTATCGGTCCATGATAGCGAGTATCCAGTGCAGCAGTCATGTATACCGAAACTAGATCATCAATATGAATCCACGGAAGCCACTGGCGACCATGACCGACAGGCCCACCCAATCCTATCTTGAACACCGGTAGGAGTTTATCCAGCATACCGCCATCGCCCAATACTATACCAGTCCGGATGCTAACCCGACGCACACCCTTGTTTTCGATTTTTGCGGCTTCCGCCTCCCAGTCACGGCAAATGGTCTGCATAAAACCTACTTGGACAGGTACTGCATAGGATTCATTATAAACATCATCTCCTTCGCCTGGGTAGATGCCGATCGCTGAGGCACAGACAAAGCATTCCAGACTGGCAGGGGCTGCAGCTACCAGCTTGCGGGCACTGACTATGCGCGAATCATAAATTTCGCGCTTGCGTTCTTTAGTCCAGCGGCCGCTACCTATATTCTCACCCATCAGATGAATGATAATCTGGATATTTTCTAATGCTTCAGCAGGCGCATCCTCTTTTGCATAGTTCCAGCTAAAGGCTGGTACACCCAGTTTCCGGCTCGCGCGTGCGCCATTCCGGCTGAGTACCTTAATAGTATGATGGTCTTGTTTGAGGCGCTGTACCAGGTGCCGACCTACGAATCCTGTTGCGCCAGTAATGAGTATGTTCATTATATTTGACAATTCCCAAGTTGATTGATGGCCAATTCAAGATACACGTTTTTCGAATCGAACGGCAAAATGCAAATCTTCCCTGTAGAGAGCAAATGCAATGAAATTATTTAGAGTAGGTACAATGATAGCTAATGATAATCTTATTTTTAATCATTTTTTTGCCGTATTGAAATTTGACTAAGTTCATACGACAATGAAAAATTTTACTCGTGCTGCAGCAATGACTCTTTTAGTAAGTTCGCTGCTCACGGCCTGCGCCTTACCTGTTGAAAATTTGTGGCCACCACCTCCCGATTCTGCTGCACGAACTATCTATGTATCGCTTGATACATGGCATGCGATGATTGCTTTTCCGCAAAGTGAGGAAATGGCAGTAAATAGTGCAAATAGTGCATATCAAGAAGGGCATCAGTTTCCTCAGTTGTCTTCTTCCCTAAGCCATTCATTGCCATTCACACACAATCAGCGTTTCGAGGAGTGGGGTTATGCCGAGCGTGCGTGGTATCTAGAAGGCAGAAGAGGGCTGACCGGAGCTATACGAGCGCTTTTTTGGCCAACTGAAGGAGTAGTTGAAGTTGGCTGGTACGATCAGGTGTGGGCTAATCGTACGCCTCAGCCTCCTTCCGATCTCTTCATATTTCGCTTGAGTGAAGAAGGTTACCAGCGACTACGCCGCCACCTTGAGGCTACGATAGCAGACCATAGCGCTGTAACTGCTTCTGGAGCTTCTCTGTTTTATCCTGCAAAACGTTCATACCATGCTTTCCATACCTGTCATCAATATACAGCTCATGCCTTGAGAGAGGCGGGTTTACCTCTCTCACCATTCTGGGCTTTCAGCAGAACTTCCTTTGCCTGGCAGTTGCACCGTGCTGTGCAGATCGCTAAGAAGCATCCGACAGCTTTGCTTTCTGGTGAATTGCAATGAGGTATTGGCAGGAACAACAAACAGCGTCACTTCCAAACGTGCGGAGGATATCCTCCAGCACGCATTAAAGTTTTCTAATTAGCCAGTAATTGCCTGAGTACATAAGGTAAGATGCCGCCATGTCGATAATAATCGACTTCGATTGCGGTATCGATGCGGGAGAGCAGCGGGATGTTGCGCTGGCTGCCATCCTTGTGATGGATAACAAGAGTAACTTCTTGCTGGGGTTGAATGGTGTCGATGCCAAGAATATCGAATTGTTCGTCACCTTTGATACCAAGGGAGGAGGCATTATCATTGTCCATGAATTGTAAAGGTAGGACCCCCATCCCAACCAGATTGCTGCGGTGGATACGCTCATAGCTTTCCGCGATGACGACTTTGACACCGAGCAGTTGCGTGCCTTTGGCTGCCCAATCCCGGCTTGAGCCCGTGCCGTACTCCTTGCCGGCAAATACTACGGTAGGCACATTTTGTGCGATATAGCGCATGGCCGCATCGTAAATCGGCATTTGTTCACCATCAGCAGTATTGCTGCTACGGAACAACGTTATCCCACCTTCACTGCCAGGGATCATCAGGTTTTTAATGCGCACATTGGCAAAAGTGCCGCGCATCATGACGTGATGGTTACCGCGGCGAGAACCATAACTATTGAAATCTGCTTTGGTAACATGATTGGCGAGCAGATATTTACCTGCTGGTGAGGTTTCCTTGATAGAACCAGCAGGGCTGATATGATCAGTTGTGACGGAATCACCAAAGATCGCTAATGCCCGTGCTCCAATGATACCGTCAGGTTTGCTGGTAAGTGCTGGTTGCAGCGAAAAATCCTGGAAGAAAGGTGGTTCGGCAATGTAGGTGGAGTCTGGCCAGTTATATAATTTGCCAGTGACCGAGGTGATGTTATTCCAAAGGGGGTTATTTTTGGTGAAATCACCATAGAGCCGATGGAAAGTGTCTGCCTGGGTAGCAAATTTCATGAGGGATGCAATTTCTGCGCTGCTTGGCCAGATATCGCGCAGCCAGACAGGCTGATTGTTCTTGCCCAAAGCCAGTGGTTCTGTATCGAGATCTTTCAATACCGTGCCCGCGATGGCATAAGCTACTACCAGCGGGGGCGAAGCCAGAAAGTTAGCGCGGATATTGGCGTGTATCCTTGCTTCAAAATTCCGATTACCAGACAGCACGGCTGAGCAGACGAGATCTTCTTTGACGACACATTCTTCGATGAGCTCTGGCAGCGGTCCGGAGTTACCAATGCAGGTAGTGCAGCCATAACCCGCTAGATTGAAACCAAGTTGCTCCAAATAGGGCATTAAGCCAGCGGCAATGAGATATTCAGTTACTACGCGCGAGCCTGGTGCAAGTGATGTTTTGATATGGCTTTTGACACTCAGGCCTTTTTCAACCGCTTTTTTGGCAAGTAACCCGGCACCAATTAATACCGTAGGATTGGAAGTGTTGGTGCAGGAAGTGATCGCAGCAATCAAGACATCGCCATGATGCAACTCCACCGGGTAATTTACTTTACCATTGATTTTGACGGTATCCTGGGTTGGATGATTACTGACCAGTTCAGCCATATTTCTCTCAGAACCAGGCGGGAGAGTGACTTCATTCTGATTAATCGGGCTGATGACGCATACCTCGTCACTCGGGTAAGTTGTATCGCGGGTGGTATAGGCGCGAGTCAGATCTTCCGCTGGCCGGCCATAACCGTTTTCTGCCACAGGTTTACTGAAAAGCTCAGTAAAAGTTGATTTAAGACCGCCAATTGCGATGCGATCCTGCGGGCGCTTTGGTCCGGCCAGCGAAGGCGCGATCGAATTCAAATCCAGTTGCAGTTCCTGACTGTAATCGATGTCTCCCTTTCGTGGCATGCCATATAACCCTTGCGCTTTGAAATAAACTTCGAATGCATTGATTTCTTCATTCGTGCGACCGGTATTTCTGAAGTATTGAAGGGTGGCGTCATCAACTGGGAAAAAGCCCATGGTGGCGCCATATTCTGGCGCCATGTTAGCAATGGTTGCACGATCAGGTAGACTCAGCGATGCAGTACCTTCACCGAAGAATTCCACGAATTTGCCGACCACTTTTGCTTTGCGCAGCATTTCGGTGACAGTCAAGACCAAATCCGTGGCAGTTACTCCTTCACGCAGCCGACCAGTCAGGTTGACACCGACCACATCGGGAGTAAGAAAGTAAACTGGTTGCCCCAGCATGCCTGCTTCTGCTTCGATTCCGCCTACACCCCAGCCTACTACCCCGATGCTATTGATCATGGTAGTATGGGAGTCTGTGCCAACCAGCGTGTCTGGATAAATCAAGCCATTTTTCTGATGCACGCCGCGTGCCAGATACTCTAGATTGACCTGATGTACGATACCAATACCAGGTGGGACAACCTTGAAAGTATCAAATGCCTGCATGCCCCATTTGATGAACTGATAGCGTTCCTTATTGCGGATAAACTCCATTTCCATGTTGCGTGCCAATGCATCTTTATCGCCATAGTAATCGACTTGCACAGAGTGATCGACTACTAGATCAACGGGTACCAGCGGCTCGATACGCTGGGGATCTTTACTTAGCCTTTCTGCTACACTGCGCATGGCCGCCAGATCAACCAGTAGCGGAACGCCAGTGAAATCCTGTAAAACGATGCGTGCAACCACGAACGGAATTTCATGAGTACGTGCGGCATTCGGCTGCCAGCTGGCCAGTTGGCGGACATGCGCTTCAGTGATTTTTTTATCGTCGTAATTACGCAGCACCGACTCCAGCACAATGCGGATGGAAACAGGAAGTCGTGATATCTTACCGAGGCCGACTTCCTCTAGTGCTGATAAAGAATAAAATTGGGCAATTCTACCATCAGGAAATTGTAGCGATTGCAGTGAGTTGAATAAATTGTGGGTCATGGCGTTTCCTTAAAAGTAAGAGCGGTGATCTACTAATAGCAGTTTATGAAGTATTGGTTTGAGTTTATCATTCCAATCTTATCGCGACAAAAATAAGGTAAAAAAATGAGCATTGCACAATTAAATAGCGAGCATGGAATCGTTGGTCAGGTTGAGTTCATTGAGGGACAAGGTGGTTTTCCATTTATTCGCGTCCATAATGCCAAGGCCAATGCACTGATTTCAGTCTACGCAGGTCAGGTGCTTTCTTTTCGGCCTGCTGGTAAAACAGATGATCTGATGTTTCTCAGCCAAAAGGCTTATTATCAAGCAGGAAAAGCAATTAAAGGGGGCGTACCGATTTGCTGGCCGTGGTTTGGTCCTGATCCAGAAGGAAAAGGCCGCCCGGCGCATGGTTTTGTGCGTAACCGCATGTGGGACGTGATTGAAACGAGCGTGACTGCTAATGGCGATACTAAAGTGGTATTAGGATTGACGAATACACCAGAGACGCAGGCAATCTGGCCACATGCCTTTATTCTGCGACTAGAAATTACAGTTGGAGAAACACTTAATCTAGCGCTAGTTACACGTAACACTGGAGATCAGGCATTCTCCATTACGCAGGCCTTCCACACCTATTTCAGCGTGGGCGATATTCATCAAACCCGTGTTTCAGGGCTGGAGGGCAGGGAATACATCGACAAGGTCGATGGGGGGCAGCAAAAAATGCAATCAGGCGCGGTAACCATCAGCTCGGAAGTGGATCGCATTTACCTGGATGTCTTAGATGATGTTGTCATTCACGATCCAGCTCTGAAACGCCGGATTCGCATCACTTCTCAAGGTAGTCAAACAGCTGTGGCATGGAATCCCTGGGCCAAAATCTCGGCAGAGATGGGTGATTTGCAGGATGATGATTATCTGCGAATGTTATGCGTTGAAACAACCAATGCTGCAACGGATATCATCACGATACAACCGGGCAGTGAATTTAGACTGGTTGCTAATTATCGTGTTGAGAGTTTGTAAAAACAAAATTTCGATAAAACTGGGTTTTTGATAAAACACCGTTTTATCAGTAATTCTCTGCTACATGTCTTGATAGGGGCGTAGCGCGTGATTCGCGTTTCCCCTATCTTCTTGTTATTCCATTTCCAAATCAAAGATGACACGAAGGCAAGTCGCAGACAGTATCAATAATACGGCAAGGTGAAGCTGACAAAGTTAGGTTTGATTTAGAAACGGAATTAGATCTTCTTTCATTGTTCGGATAAGCTGTATTAATCAAAATTTAAGAGAGTCAGAATGCAAATCAGACCAAAAATTATCATTTCAACGCTCGATGCGGAGAGATTGGAGAGTCTTGTTGATTCATTATCCAGCAATGCTTTTCCAGGTAAGGATGAATTGAGGCTGAACTGATTATTGTGTTGAGAGTCTGTAAAAACGAGATTTCGATAAAACTAGGCTTTTAATAAAACGCCGTTTTATCAGTAATTCTCTGCTGCATGTTTTGATAGGGGCATAGCGCGTGATTCGCGTTTCCCCTATCTTCTTGTTAGATCTTCTTTCATTGTTCGGATAAGCTGTATTAATCAAAATTTAAGAGAGTAAAAATGCAAATCAGACCAAAAATTATCATTTCAACGCTCGATGCGGAGAGATTGGAGAGTCTTGTTGATTCATTACCCAGCAATGCTTTTCCAGGTAAGGATGAATTAGAGGCTGAACTGATGCGAGCGGAAGTAATTGATCCTATGGATGTTCCACCTAGTGTGGTGACCATGAATTCTACGGTAAGATTTATAGTTGAATCTACGTCTGAAGAATTTGAATTAACATTGGTTTATCCTAAAGACATTGACGCCAGCGGAAGCAAGATTTCAGTTCTTGCACCTGTCGGCAGTGCGCTGCTGGGTCTTTCTCAAGGAGATGAAATCGAATGGCCAAAGCCAGGCGGTGGAGTATTACGCGTTCGCATCGTGGAAGTCACTTACCAACCTGAACGTTCTGGTGAATACCACCGCTAGAGAATCCCTGGCGATAGCGCCCCCAATCAAAATAAGGGCCTGGGTCGGTTTTACGCGTGGGGGCAATATCGGCATGCCCTGCGATATCGGTAATAGGGTAGGCCTTGAGTAAAGCTGCAGTGAGCGCAATGAGCTGGTCGTACTGGATGGGTTCAAAGGGCAGGGTATCGCTTCCTTCCAGTTCAATTCCGATGGAGAAGTCATTACAGCGATCCCTGCCTCGCCAGCACGAAACACCGGCATGCCAGGCGCGTAGTGTGCACGGGACAAGCTGGATGATTTTCCCGTCGCGGCGAATGAAAAAGTGACTGGAAACTCTAAGATCGCGCAGTGATTCAAAATAAGGATGTGCTTTGGGATCAAGCTGGTTAGTAAATAACTCAATCACATTGTTTCCGCCAAATTCATCAGGCGGCAGACTGATGTTGTGTATTACCAGTAAACTGATGGCACATCCAGGGGGACGCTCATCATAGTTGGGTGAAGGAATGAAACGCACCTTCTCAAGATAGCCGGCAGTATTGATCTCCATATATTCTTTTATTCTGAACAGGAAATTTAACTCATTGAATAGATATAATAGTGCAAAGTTGATTCAGGTGGATTTTATTTATGAACATTTAGATAAGCAGGCTACCCATGCAGCGTGGAAAATTCATTACTTTAGAAGGCCTTGATGGTGCAGGTAAAAGCACTCATTTGACCTGGCTGGAAAATTTTTTAGAAGACAAGGGAATCGATGTTGTAACAACACGTGAGCCGGGTGGCACTTTGTTGGGCGAGCAATTGCGTGCCTTGCTGCTCGATCCTTCTCAGTACATGCATATGGAAACGGAAGCATTGCTGATGTTTGCAGCACGGCGAGAACATCTGGATAAAATCATCCTACCGTCGCTCCATAGGGGGGAGTGGGTCGTTTCGGATCGCTTCACTGATGCGAGTTTTGCTTATCAGGGCGGTGGCAGAGGGGTTGCATTCGATAAATTACAAATACTGGAACAATGGGTACAAGGCATATTCCAGCCCGACCTGACATTATATTTCGATGTGCCGATAGAAATGGCTAGACAGCGTGTGCAATCGGTCAAAATAACCGATCGTTTCGAGAGCGAGCACGATCAATTTTTTCACCGAGTGCGCGAAGCTTATCTCCAGCGGGTACAGCAATTTCCAGAAAGAATCCGCTTGATTGATGCCGGCCAGCCGCTGCATGAGGTGACAATCGCTCTGGAAGGTATCGTCCAGGAAACATTGTTTAATTAAATTAACCTATAAGAAATGGCTGAATTTTATCCCTGGCAATATACCGTCTGGCAGCAAGTCAGAGGCACAGTTGTCTTGAAAACACATGCCTTGCTACTGAAAGGTAGAAAGGGAATAGGCAAGTTAGATTTCGCACGAAGCCTTGCCAAATCATTATTGTGTAAACAGATAACGGCGGAACGGGTTGCGTGCGGGATGTGTGCAAGCTGTAAATGGTTCGAGCAGGGAGCACATCCGAATTTTTATTTAATGACACCAGAAGCACTTATCGAATCGTCTGGCGGAGCTGGCTCCGAGAGCAGTGCTACGGATAAGCAGGATGCAGATAATACCAAATCAGGGAAGAAACCCAGTCAACATATCACTATCGAGCAAGTGCGGGCGCTAAACGATTTCGTCTATTTTTCCGGTCACCAGGATGGACTCAAGGTGATTCTGATTCATCCGGCAGAAGCCATGAATGGAGCAGCGGCCAATGCCTTATTGAAGAAACTTGAAGAGCCTCCGTCCAATGTCCTTTTCATCCTGGTGACACATCGCTCGCAAGATCTGCTGCCAACGATTCGTAGTCGTTGCCAGCAAATTACCCTGCCCATACCTGATGCGGCTACTGCGCGCAACTGGCTGGTACAGCAGGGGGTAGAGCATGCCGATACCTGTCTGGCTCTGGCAGGTGCTTCACCTTTGCAGGCCGTAGCGTTCAATCATGATGATTATTTTAGTCAGCATGCTGATTTTATTCGGAAAATCAGCTTGCCAGCCAGCTTTGATCCTATTTCTCTAGCCAACAGACTGCATAAACTGGATTTACCGGAGATCGTCAGCTGGTTGCAAAAGTGGTGTTATGATCTAATGAGTTTTTATACGACAGGAAAAATTCGCTACCATGTGCAACAAGAAACAGCTATAAGAAAATTGGTCGCAACTGCAGATCCCAAGCTACTTGCCAGTTTCTGGCGCAATTTGATCACGAACCAGCAATTATCGCGTCATCCTCTCAACGCTAAATTGTTTCTGGAAGAAATGCTGCTTTCCTACATCAGGGTAATGGTGCCGGAGCGATACGCAGATTAATCTATCACATCTATCATCGGGAGCAGCACGAATGCTTCTCTTCTTGAATCGACGGGCATGGTACAGTGCCGTATGAACAGAACACACAGCAATCACCTGGCTTTGGCTTGAGTAATTCATTACAAGCCTTGCAGTCATAGAACCACTGGCATGCATTCGTTGGCATTGTCTCCATTTCTTTATGGCCACAAAGTGGGCACGTGACCACAGATTCCAAAATGACAGCAGGATTTAGGCGCATTTTTGTCACCCTCATTCGTAAAGCCAATTATTTCTGGTAGAAATCAGAATCTAGAGGGTTTATTGATTTTCTGGAGATTCTTCTGACAGTCTACCGCCCAACGTCTCTAAGGCAACATTGGCCAGATCTTTCCATTCCTTTCTATCCCAATACTTGGTGTAACGCCTAAATTGACGCTGTGTTGAAAGGAGTGGGAATGCATCAGGACCAAGCAGACCCCGTATCTCATTGCAATAACGGGTAATATCCTCTTTCGCTTGTTGATAATCGAAATCTGGCCCACCATAGGCTACACCGAGCAAAGCGAGTTCGGCCAGCGTTCCTAATGTGTATCCCCGATTTTCTCCGTTGGCCTTATTCAATTCCCACTCGACAATTTGGCGAGCTGTGATCCACCATTGACCATAATTTTTCGATAAGGATTTAAAAGCTGCTTTATTGATTAATGCTGGTATCGCTGTAATAGAAAGATATTGAGTCATAACCCAATGATTATGGGGCTCGATCTCCAAGGCTTCGCGATAAAATACTTGAGAAGCTTCATAGGCTTTCTTGCTTTCCTTTATCCACTTCGGAACCTTGCTGGGATCAGCAGCGTGGTTACTCGCAAGTAATGAATAGGCGATCCCGATACGTTTCTCACTGGCTGCACTCATACCAAGACGTTCGGCTTTCACCTCGAAAGAAGTCATGGCTTCAGGCTCTTCACGCCATACTTTGAGTTCGTTACGAATTGACTTGCATAAGGAAGCGATTTCTTCTCCATACTCAGCGGAATTGAACGTTTGCTGGATTTGTTGAAAGTCAGCATTACCACCCACCAATTCATCGATACGATCGAATTTGACCTCTAGTCGTTTTCTGATTTGTTTGTCACGGAAGGTATTTACCTGATCCTCGAAGTTTAATGGTACAGTGGCGTAAGCCACGATACTAGCCCAATCATGAGTACCAGCTGCATCGGTGCGTAAGCGCTGACGTAGTTCATAGATGACCCAGCGTGGATCGTTGCCGTCAAGTAGTCGTTGATAAAGGACTTCGGCAGCAATCGCCGAGGCCCTCATCCATAGCGGGAACTGCGATGCGATAACCCAAGGAATACCCGCAGCATGCAGTTCATGCGCGATACTGCCACCGGGAGTAAGCATTGATTCAATATTGCCTGAATCACAGGTTGCGAGCGTGACTAGTGTTGGGCAGAATTTCGTATTTCCCGAAGAATCACGGGCTGTCAGCGCAATGGCAAGCCTTTCGCCATCAATGATGTCTTTGCTTTGATCAAGATCGTTGCATAACGCTACCCCATAGCGTTTATCACCAGAGCTTTCCAACGGTGCACCATGTGCCAGAATATGTACATGAGTATACTCAGTCTCGGCACATGCTTCGCGGATCTGCTTTAAGGTAGCATTGGGCAGGACAGTCAAAATCTTTTTAACATCCTCAATGCGTTCTTTGGTCATCCCTGGGCTTCTGATTTTTACCCAAGGCTCGATGGCTGAACGGAGTGCTTGTAAATGGGATTGAGCGGGAACATAAAGTCCATCTGGTTCTGCAAAAGCAAAGAGGATGCGCGGTGGCCGATTCCAATTAACAGGGAGAGGGCGCCCGCGACGAATTTCCCGTGTGATTGAGATCGGTGCGCGTGTTTGTAGGAATAACGGGGAGCCAGAGCCTGGAAAGCCGTCCACGCCAACAGCAAGCTCGAATGGAATCAGCCCAAGCTCAAACGCAGATAAGGAAAGGCGCAGATGAACCAGTTTCCCGACTTCCACTGCTGCATTACCCAATTCTGAAAGCAGCGCGGGAATCTGGCCGAGCACTCTCCCAATCGCCTCACCCAAATCACGAACTTCAGCCTGGCGCTGCTCATCTTTTGCAGGATCCTTATCGGATTCATAACGTAGCCTGCGCAAACGCATTAGCAATTGTCGGTGCTCAAATGGCATTTGCACTGTCACTGGCCCTTCTTCGCCGCATAACGCAATATAAGGCGTAAGCGGAGAGAGTAATTGATTGTGCGATGGTCCTGGTCTGAGCAATTCAAGTTTTACTTTTTGGATTACCTTGCTGGACACAGTGCTCATGTCACTACCCCGGAAATTTTCTTATTTCAACAGGTGCACCTGAACCATCACCCACAACATGGGTCAACCTCCCAACTGCTTTGCCACCTTCTTCTTTGATCGATACAGTGCTGGTCTGGTCCATCACGAATGGCTGATTACCAAATTTTGCCTGATCGATAGTTTCCATTTTTCCATTGATGAGTACATCGTATACTGGTTTGAAGGAAGTCGTGTCTTTCAGCATAGCTTCGGTAAACTGCAATAAACGGATCCAGGTACCACTATTGAAATAATAGCGTCCGCCCCCCATGTCGATTGCGCGTTCAAGATGTGTGTGACCCGTAATAATAAAGTCGACGGGTGATCCGATGGCAGCTGTCACTTGCTTATAAGTATCATCCTGATCGGAGATATCGAATGTTTTGTCGTCTGTCAGCCAGTCTTTAAGCGCACGTCGCAGCGCTTCATCTTTGCCGACACCCCTCATCCAGCCGGTTAAACTGTCCAGGATGAGTTGTGGTGTGCCTAAGGTATTGTCGGCGGTTGCTATCTTCGCATCCGTGCGGTTAAAGTTCTCTTCCGCAGCTAGCAACATTTCATCAGCGCTACGGCTGCCAGCTGCTGTAGCGCCTAATATTCCAGCTTTAAGGTTGGGTCCCAATAAACGATCGGTGGTGAATGGTATGGCAACATCCTGGCTAGGCTGTTGAAAGCCTTCAGCGGATAGGCGTTGGTCAACTTGTTTTTGTCCTTGCATCTTTTCGCCAACGATCGATAGCAGTTTGCCAATTTTACTTACTTGTGATGGATCAAGTACCAATAAGGTACCGATGGCTGCTGAAGTTTCGGGCTTAAGCAGATCGATCCAGGCAAACCTGCGCTTTACTTCATTCATGACTTCCTTGACCATGCGCGTACCGGCATTGGGGTACCATTCGTTGGGGTCAAGCGAACGGCCAACATTCAAGCGTCGCCCCACTTTTGCCAGGTCTTCGTAACGATTGTAATTCCAGGCATCGACTTCATTACCGTGAGTACAATAGATGCGTGCATTTCCTACCATGCAGGTGTAGCCTGCGCCAGTTGTGGAAAATTCAATACGTGCACGTGCTGTTAGATCGCTTCCTGCCAGATGCGTAATAATCAAACGTTGTACAACAGGAAAAGATAATTCGATATCGTGATTGCCAATGATGATGACCAGGGTGCGTCCTTCCAGCTTGACAAAATCAGCCAAAGCTTTCCATATGTCGCAAAACGATGGGTCTTTCATGATCCGCTGTACGGTGGCCACTGCTTCATCAACGGCAACATAGCCGTAAATGTCTTCAGCCAGCGTATCGATGACATCACCATTCAATATCAATGCCATACGTCCACCAGGCCGTTGCTGTCCAACCCAGCTGATATAGTTGGCAAGGCGCTTGGTTTCGCGCAAAATTTGAAAATCCACTTTGTTGCCGCCCATGTGGATGTCTGAAATGACATGGATTTCATCGTATTCGGGAAAATCACTCATATCGTTACCTCATTGAATTAAGATAATCACAGACCCACCTTTGACAACCTATCTCAGGTCTCTTTAGAAAGAAATTATTCCTGCTCACCTTTTTATTCAGAAAATTAATCTTTTGTTTCTACCTGGACTAATGGCTCAGATTCAATCGTTTTTAAGGTTGTTGGCTTACGTCGTGGTCTCCTGGGAGGGTTCGTCTCTTCCACTGTTTCAGAAACTTTATCGGGAGCAGTCTCAATCAGGATTAAGCCACTTTGGGACAAATCCGGTAATTTGGAAACAGCACGTGGTTCAGCTGATTGAGGTGGACTGGGTTGGGAGGCAGGCGGTTCATGTTCTACCGGAGCCGAAATGCGCTCGAATGATAAGTCAAACTGCGGAATGGGAACAGGTAATGCTGTGGTTAGCAAATCAGGAGAACGATCTACTGGCTCAGATTTCTCGCTGATTTCGCTAATTTCAGAGCGGGCACTTTCTGCCTTAAAAGTAATAAGTTTCCGTGTTGCTGCTTGCTCATCGAAGTGGCTTTCAGGCTGAGCCTGCTCTAAGGAAGGTGTTTCCTCAGCTTCAGCTACTCTATGAGCACGTGATCGCTCGGAGCGATCACGCTGCCGCCCTCCGCGTCGGCGGCGTGAACGTCCACGCTCTTCAATTTGCTCAGGTAATGTCTCAACGGGTGTCTCAACTGGCGCGATCCCTTCCTCAGTCGGTAATTCTGCCTCAGAAGGTATTTTTTCTGCATGTGGTGGACGAGCTTGTTTTCTTCGCGCAAACTGACTGTCACGACTTTTCTGTACAGCTCCTCCATGGGGCTCAGGAACTATCTGCTCCTCTAGCAGAGCTCCCGCTGACTCTTGGGGTAGTTCCTGCAGAGGTTCATGTAGGTCGTGACGTCTGTGTTGTTCATGAACAAGTATTTCTTTGCTGCGGCCACCGCGACCACGTTCCCGACGTCCCCGACCTCGCTCGTGACGCTGCAATCTTTCCTTATGACTGGGTAGAGTGGATTCTGCAGACGCACCTTCATGGCTGGTTGGTCTGAACCAGCCAAAGAATTTATCCAGAAATGAAGCTTGTTCGCGAGGTTTTTCTTCACGCGCTGGAGCAGGTTGTGCAGGTGTAATTCCTTTTACTGCAGCCTGGGGACGTGTTGGCTTGACTTCCTGGGCTGTCGACGGAAGGATAATTTCTTCCGCAACTTTCTCTACCATCTCATAACTGGCTTGTATTTCAGTTGATTTAATATCTTCCTGGCGCAGTCGAGTAATCTTATAACTTGGCGTTTCCAGATAGATATTCGGAATGAGGATAATATTTACTTTTAAGCGTGCTTCGATACTATGGATATCAGAACGTTTTTCGTTTAACAGGAAAGTAGCAACATCTACAGGAAGTTGCACATGCAGGGCACTCGTATGCTCTTTCATGGCTTCTTCCTGGATGATTCTGAGAATATGCAGAGCAGATGAATCGGTGCCGCGTATATGTCCCGTTCCATGGCAACGGGGACAGGTGATATAGTTGCTTTCTCCAAGAGAGGGGCGTAGGCGCTGGCGCGATAGTTCCAACAATCCAAAACGTGAGATTTTCCCAACCTGGACGCGTGCACGATCATGGCGGAGCGCTTCATGCAGACGTGATTCTACTTCCCGTTGATTGCGGGTGATTTCCATATCAATGAAATCGATGACAACCAATCCACCGAGATCACGTAGACGGAGTTGTCGAGCAACTTCGTCTGCAGCTTCCAGATTGGTATTAAGCGCAGTACTTTCGATGTCAGTACCTCGAATGGCTCGTGCTGAATTGACATCGATGGATACGAGCGCTTCTGTGTGATCAATGACGATAGCTCCGCCCGAAGGCAGAGATACCTGCCGGGAGTAGGCCGTTTCTATTTGGTGTTCAATTTGGAAGCGAGAGAATAAGGGTACATCATCCTGATACAGCTTGAGACGGTCGACATTATCAGGCATGACGTGGGCCATAAATTGGCACGCTTGCTCATAAATCTCAGGGTTATCGATCAGAATTTCACCAATTTCATGATGGAAATAATCGCGAATGGCGCGAATGACGAGGCTACTTTCCTGATAAATCAAAAAGATACCGCTTTGATTCTTAGCTGCTTCTTCAATCGCGTGCCAAAGTTGTGTCAGATAATTTAGATCCCACTGTAATTCTTCTTCATTGCGGCCAATGCCTGCAGTACGTGCAATAATGCTCATCCCGGGTGAGATCTGCAGGTGCGAGATGACATCACGTAGTTCAGTTCGTTCTTCCGCGCCGATGCGACGGGAAATACCTCCACTATGCGGGTTATTGGGCATTAACACGAGATAACGCCCTGCCAGGGAAATGTAGGTAGTTAATGCAGCACCTTTAGTACCGCGCTCATCCTTATCAACTTGAACGATCAGCTCCTGACCTTCTCGGAGTAAGCTTGGAATACGATGACTCGGTAAATCAGGACTCTCACCGAAGCAGGTGGGGGAAATTTCTTTATAGGGCAAGAAACCATGGCGATCTCCACCATAATCAACAAAGGCGGCTTCTAATCCTGGTTCTAAGCGGGTAATAACTCCTTTATAAATATTGCCTTTACGTTGCTCTTTACCAATTGTCTCAATATCGAGATCGATCAGTTTTTGTCCATCTACAATCGCGACACGCAGCTCTTCTGGCTGTGTCGCATTGAATAACATGCGTTTCATTTTATACCTCCCGCGCTCAATTCACGGGCAGATTGCTGCATATCAGGCAGCATAGCTTCCTATCGTTTACGCATAATAGAATTTATTGTTCAGATAATTGGGTCATAGTATTAGGAAAGGACTGTATGAAGTGGTTATAGTGGTACATCGCAGTATCGCGGAGCTTGACCCCTTTAGTGTCTCCGGACGATAAGTAACTTCGCCAAAATTTGCTTGGCTTGTTTTATGGGGGCTCATGCTCTGGGTGCTTCCAACATTGTTTCTCTTATTCAGACCTTCTTTAATTTTCCTATCCTTGAAGATTGGCCAATTTCTAGCGTGTATCTTGGTTCCTGCAAACTGTGGAAACAGGATTGAAATCAAGTTATACAAGGTTTCGACAAAGTCTATCCCGTCGGCGGGTACTACGAAACCGGAAACTAAAATTCATATGTGCTTTGAGCGCGCAAATCAATTACTATCGCTACTTTAGGTGGTGAGCGACATTAACCAAATCAGTGCTGACTTTCTTCAACACTTCAAAAACTATCGAGTGAGTTAATAATTACCCGGTGTAGTCATGCTCATCATGTAATCGGTACATGATATGTGTAGTATATGGGTATATATGTGAATTCAAAATGAAGAGTATAGGTAAAATTAATACGTTAAACAAAAATATTATGCCAGATATGGTCATTGTAGAAAATATCAATGAAGAAGCCGATGGGCAACGTATTGATAATTTTTTCTTCAAGCGTTTTAAAAAGGTGCCCAAGAGTCACATTTATCAACTCCTGCGTAGCGGTCAGGTGCGCGTCAACAGTAAGCGTATCAATGCTGATTACCGCTTGCAGCAGAATGATAAGGTGCGTATTCCGCCAATCAGAACGCCCCAAAGTAGCTCTTTGCAAAATATCAAAAAAATAGTGAAGCCTTCTCTTGCCGCTTTTGAAGTGCTGTTTGAAGATGAATGGTTATTGGCGATCAATAAACCATCAGGTATAGCAGTACATGGTGGAAGTGGAATTAGCCATGGTGTGATTGAGCAATTACGTGCACGTTATCCAGACTGGAAATTTCTGGAACTGGTACATCGCCTGGATCGGGAAACCTCTGGGGTCTTACTGCTTGCCAAGAAACGCAACGCATTGGTCGAGGTACATCGGCAAATTCGAGAAGGAATCGTAGAGAAACGTTATTGGGTTCTTGTTAGGGGTAGATGGCGCAACGCTAAGCAGAGTGTGAAATTAGCGCTTAATAAATTTGTTACCGCTGATGGGGAGCGACGTGTGACGGTTGTTTCAGGAAGAAATGAGGAAAAAAAAGAACTGCCAGCCCATACTGTCTTTACTTTGAAAAAAAATTGGCAAAATTTTAGTTTGTTGGAAGCAGAATTAAAAACCGGCCGTACTCATCAAATCCGGGTCCATTTGGCGCATCTAGGTTTCCCGATTGCAGGGGATGATAAATACGGTGACTTTGAGTTAAATAAACAGCTGATGAAAGGAGAGCAGAGACTTAGCCTAAAACGTATGTTTCTGCATGCGGGTAGTTTGAAGATGACGCATCCAGCAACAGGCGAACACATCTGCCTGGAGGCGCCATTACCCAATGATCTGGAAGTTTTCCTGCAAAGATTGGATGAGGAGAATGCAAGTTGAGAGGTTGTGAAAACGAACGAAGTGAGTTTCGCTAAAACGAGCTTGCGAGTTTCGCTAAAACTCACTCTGTTCATTTTCTTGTAGCTGTATTCCATCCGTCCCACGCTTGGGGCGCTAGCTACAATTCCTTCACTACCCCCGAAAGCTATATAGTCGTTCCGCGCTTTTGTCCTCAAATTAGTTATTAAATGCTGGTTCTAATTGCATTTTTCTCTGTACGGCAGAGTAGTTTGATTCCAGCATCGGATATAATACTTCCCAAACATTTTCAGTAATCAATTTTTGCGCAGCTACGTCAGGATGAATTCCATCCGCCTGAAAAAACTCGCGCTTATCACCAAACCCGGCCAGCAAAAATGGGATTAGCTTTAATTGATAGCGTTCAGCGAGTTGGGGATAAATATTGCGGAACTTTTGGGTGTAGGCTATGCCATAATTGGGCGGTAGTTGCATACCAGCTAGTAGAGGCGTGGCATTATTTCGCTGACAAGCTTGAATGATGGCTTCTAGATTATCATGGATGGATTGAATGGATGCGCCGCGTAGGCCATCATTGCCACCTAATCCGATGATGACGATGTCCGGCTGATGCGTTTTGAGTGCTTGTTCAATACGGTTGCGTCCTCCCAGCGTTGTTTCACCGCTGATACTGACGTTGATTACCTGATAATGAGGAGAGAGCACTTGCATTCGCTGTTTGAGCAGATTCACCCATCCAGCTTCTGCTGGCAAGCCATAACTGGTTGATAAGCTATCTCCAAAAATCATGACAGTTATGCCATTAACTGGGCTGGCTGCTGCGTAAGAAGCAATATTGAATAGAAAGAAGAGAATGATCAAAAAATTTTTCATGATGAATAATCGTGCTAAGCAAGTGGCACATCCCATCGTGCGAGCAAATGCCCTCACTAAACAAGTTGATACCGGCAATAATCAATTAACGATTTTGCAGAATATTTCTCTGGAAGTAAATGCAGGCGAATCGATCGCTATAGTAGGTGCTTCCGGTTCGGGAAAATCTACCTTACTTGGACTGTTGGCAGGATTGGATGTTCCAACCAGCGGCCATGTTTATCTGGATGGCGAGGATATTTTCCTGCTGGATGAGGATGAACGGGCGGCTCTACGGAGTAGGCTGCTTGGTTTTATTTTTCAGTCATTTCAACTACTGCCTGCGTTGACAGCAGTTGAGAATGTAATGCTGCCATTGGAGCTTGCAGGCGTAAATAATATCAGGCATGCAGCACAGGAATTACTCGAGCGTGTCGGGTTGGGGATGCGGCTTAGACATTATCCTAGGCAACTTTCTGGCGGTGAGCAGCAACGTGTTGCGATTGCCCGCGCTTTTGTAACTCAGCCAAAAATGTTATTTGCCGATGAGCCAACCGGTAATCTCGATTCTGCTACAGGTGCTCAAATTATTGAACTCATGTTTGAGTTGAATCGTGAACGTGGGACGACACTGGTGCTCGTGACTCATGATGAAGCATTATCCAGTCGTTGTTCCAGGCGAATCCGAATGGCTAGTGGCAGGATAGTTAGCTAAAAGGTTGCGCCAATCTTCCTTAAGAGCGGAATGACAAATAAAGTAATAAAGTATTGGAAGTAATGATTTCCCAGAAAGTGGCAGTAACCGGCAAATGGCGTTCGAGGATCATCATCCTGAGCTTCTTGTTTGTTGGGTTGGTAGTTGGTTTCTGGTTTTTGCGAACTCCCGATTCTGCTGCAATTCGCATCCAAAAAACTGAAGTCAGTGCGATTTCAGTAGTGACAGCTGCGGTGGCGCAACGTGATGTGCCGGTCAAATTTAAGATCAAAGGCACGGTCTCTCCTATCCAGGCAGTTGAAGTACGACCGCAGGTCGCTGCTACGATCAAAACAGTTCATATCAAGGAAGGTCAATTCGTAAGTAAAGGCGAGCGATTGTTTACCCTGGATACCCGCGCGGAAGAGGCCAATCTGGCTAAAACCATTGCTCAACTTGCCAAGACAAAGGTCGAATTGCAGAATGCAGTGCGTCAGCTCAACCGTCAACGGGAATTGTTTCACAAAAATTTTATTTCTCAGGCAGCACTTGATGTTGCGGAGAACCAGGTTGAGCTGCTGCAGAATCAACTGAGATTTGATGAGGCTGCAGTGCAGGCAGAACGTGTCACTCGTGACTATGGTGAAATAGTTGCGCCGATTGCAGGCCGTACCGGTGCAATTCAGGTTTATCCGGGTAGTCTGGTGCGGCCTGACGCCTCCATGCTGGTGAGCATCACGCAGATTGATCCGATTTATGTGAGCTTTGTGCTGCCTGAGCGCGAACTGGACACTGTGAAACAGGCCCTTGCCAAAGGGAAAGTGACTGTCAGTGCTCAACTTAATCTACCTGACCAACAGGAGCGGAAGGGGCGTGTGGTATTTATTGATAGTGCGGTCGATACCGCCAGCGGTACGATACGGGTCAAGGCTGAATTCGCTAATGCTGACGGGAAATTCTGGCCCGGCATGTTTGCCAATGTCACGCTGATATCCAGTATATTGACTAATGCATTGACTGTTCCCGCCCAGGCCCTGCAAACCGGGCCACACGGCCAATTTCTTTTTGTCGTTGGGGAAAATAATCGAGTGGTTCCACAATCGGTCAATATCAGGTTAATCCAGGAAGGTATCGCTATAGTCGAAGGGGTAGAATTGGGTCAGTGTGTGGTGATTGAAGGAACCCAGCATCTTCGACCTGGTACTTTGGTAAACGCGGACAGTTCTTGTGAGCAAATATTTCATTCCGATCAAGGCAGGTTGAGATCGGATTCTGGCGATAGCAGTAATCAACCCCTTTAGGTAAGTGATGAATCTGGCAGAATTGTGTATTCGTCGTCCTGTAATGACAATATTGCTGTCCTTGACAGCAGTCATTGCAGGCCTCCTGGCTTATAGCGGCATCCCTATTGCAGCATTACCCCGCTTTGATACGCCTACCATTACCGTTACTGCGGTGTTACCGGGTGCAAGCCCGGACACGATGGCTTCGGCAGTAGCTACTCCACTTGAGCGTCAGTTTCTAACGATTGCCGGTTTATCAGTCATCAGCTCAACCAGTACGCAAGGGAATACCGTAGTCACGCTGGAGTTTAATCAGGATCGTGATATGGACAGTGCTGCAGTAGATGTTCAGGCGGCATTATTGCGGGCACAGCAATCACTGCCCGTTGAAATGACGACAATGCCTTCTTATCGGAAGGTCAATCCCGCTGATACTCCGATTACGATTCTTTCGCTGACATCTGACACGATACCCTTTCCGGAGTTGAATAACTTTGCTGACAAGTTGATTGTGCCGACCTTGTCTACACTTCCCGGTACAGGGGAAATACGTATCAATGGCCAGAAAAAGTATGCGATACGAGTGCAGGTCAATCCACTTGCGCTGGCCGCGCGCAACTTAACGGTAGATGATGTTGCAGCTGCATTGGCAAAGGCCAATGACAATTCGCCCGTTGGTACGCTGGATGGACCACGTCAGACGTTGATCATTCAGACTAACCGCCAACTTGATAACGCTGAGGCTTTTGCACAATTGGTTGTTGCTACTACGCCTAACGGTCATCCGGTTAGATTGTCCGATGTGGCTACAGTTGAAAACAGTGTGGAATCAGTCAAAACTGCTAGCTGGACTAACGGCCAGCCCTCCATTATCCTGCTAGTTTATGCGCAACCTGGGGCGAATATTATGGCAATCGTCGATGCGGTCAAGGCAGCTTTACCCGACATCAACGCACAGTTACCGTCTTCGGCTCAATTGGCATTTTACCTGGATCGTGCTCAGTCGATCCGGGAAGCAGTCTTTGACGTGCAAATGACTTTCGGATTAACAGTTGCCCTGGTTATCCTGGTGATGTTTCTGTTTCTTCGTAAACCCACTGTCACGCTTATTCCAGCGTTATCGCTGCCCATTTCATTGCTGGGCACGGTGGCGCTCATGCGCGTTTTTGGCTATACGCTCGATAATATTTCCCTATTGGCCATTACTCTGGCGGTCGGGCTGGTAGTAGACGATGCCATTGTAATGCTGGAAAACATCGTGCGCCATATCGAAAAAGGCATGTCGCCGCTGCAGGCTGCATTGCGTGGGTCGAAGGAGATTACGTTTACCATTCTATCGATCTCGATTTCACTGGTAGCGGTATTCATCCCGGTTTTTTTCATGCCAGGAGTGATTGGCATGATGTTCCATGAATTTGCCGCTGTCGTCAGTATAGCGGTGCTCATGTCGGCGGTTGTTTCACTGACGCTTATTCCCATGATGGCAAGCCGTTATCTGGTACCGTATTCATCAGATGAACGGGGTATGAGATTGACGCAATGGTTTGAGAGCGGATTTAATTATTTGCTGGCAGCCTACACTTATTTGCTGGACTGGGCATTGCGTTATCGTCGAACAGTGCTGGTAATTGCCATGAGTACTTTTGTTGCAACGGCCGTACTCTTTATAGTGCTGCCCAAAGGATTCTTTCCAGAAGAAGACACAGGCCGAATCATGATTTCGATTGAAGCAGCAGAAGACATTTCTTTTCCTGCGCTAACTCGGTTGGTAGAACAAACGAATCAGATCATCCAGGCAAATGCTGTCGTCGATAACAGCATTACTTTCACAGAAGGTGCCAATAGTGCCCGAATGTTTATCGGCCTTAAGCCGCATAGCGAACGACCGCCGATGAGTAAGGTGCTGGAAGTGTTGCGCCATGAGGTCCACCATGTTCCCGGCGTCAAGATATTCATGACACCCTCCCAAAATCTAAGGATTGGCAGCATGCAGAGCAAGAGCCGCTATCAATATGTGATGCGCAGCGTACACGCCGAGGATCTCTACGTGACGGCCGATGCTATGATGTCACGGATGCAACAGCATGCGGTTTTTAGGGATGTGACCAGCAATCTGAAACTCAAAGGGCTGCAGGCGCGACTCGAGATCGATCGCGATAAAGCTAATTTACTCGGTGTAGAAATCGCTACGATTCGGTCGGCACTTTATAGCGCGTTTGGCGAACGACAGGTTTCCACCATTTTTACCTCGAGTGATAGTTATCGGGTCATTCTGCAGGTTGCCGGGGAGTATCGTGACGATGAAAGTGCTTTTGATAGCATTCATTTGCGAGCAAAAAATGGTGCGCTGGTCCCTCTCTCGAGTGTGGCCACAGTAGTGCGCAAAATGGGACCGCTGGCAATCAACCATGTGGGACAACTTGAGTCTCTGACAATCTCGTTTAATCTTGCCCCGGGCGCTGCTTTGGGGGATGCCGCTAAGCTGATCGAACAATTCGAGCAAGAGATAATGCTATCTGACAAAATCGTGACCAGCTTTGCAGGTGATGCGGCAGCCTTTCAATCTTCCCAAACAAGCCAGCTCATACTGATTGTGGCGGCATTGCTGGTTATTTATGTTTTACTTGGGGTGTTATACGAAAGCTATATACATCCCATTACCATTCTTTCCGGTCTGCCTTCCGCAGCCGTGGGTGCATTGGGCCTATTATGGTTATGCGATATCGAACTTTCCATCATTGCGATGATCGGTATTTTAATGCTCATCGGCATTGTCAAAAAAAATGCCATCATGATGATCGATTTTGCGCTGGAGGCCCAACGCGAGCAGCATCTGTCGCCCTATCAAGCGATTCGTACCGCCTGTCTGTTACGTTTCCGGCCGATCATGATGACAACACTCGCTGCCATGATGGGGGCGCTGCCGATTGCCCTGGGGATAGGGGCGGGTGCCGAGTTGCGTCAACCGCTAGGGCTGGCAGTGATAGGTGGGCTATTATTTTCCCAGGTGATTACCTTGTTTATCACTCCGGTGATTTATCTTTATTTGGATCGATTTTCAGGAAGTGGCCCAATCCAGGTTACCGAGCAACCTCAGCATACTGAACCGCTGAGAGGTTAGTAATGCATTCAAGAAAAATAACCAGGATATGACGCTGAGAATTTTTGAGGGAATATCTTTATGAATCTTTTTCGACTCTCCTTTCGTATGTTGCGTCGTGATAAGCGAGCAGGTGAATTGCGCATACTTGTGTTGGCGCTGATAATTGCGGTAAGCAGCGTAACCACGGTTGGATTTTTTTCTGATCGGGTGCAGCTCGCCCTTTCCAGGGAGAGTAATCAATTACTGGGAGCTGATCTGCTGATCATCGGCGATCGACCTTTACCAGCACATTATGCAGATAAAGCCGAGCAACTTGGTTTAAAGATTGCTACATTGACTCGGTTTTCCAGTATGGCCAGCAAGGGAGAAAATAGTCTTCTGGCTGAAATCAGGGCGGTCTCGGCTGGTTATCCTCTGCGGGGTGAATTGCGGCTTGCAGACAGCGCCAGTGAAATTATCACGGAACAAAAGACGTATGTTGCGCAAGGTATTCCTTCTCCAGGTACGGTCTGGATCGATGAAAAATTAATGACTGGTCTCGATATTTTTCCAGGTGAGACACTGGAAGTGGGCGCTACCCAGATGACCGTAGCTGCATTGATTGCCCGCGAACCGGATTATTCTGTCGGCTTTATCAATATGGGAGCAAAATTATTGATGAATGCAGATGATCTGACTGCCACCCATCTGATTCAGCCGGGTAGTCGAGTGACCTATCAATTACTGGTTGCAGGTGAAGAAGAGCAGGTTACCAAGTTTCGCAGCTGGGCGCAGATGCAACTTGTTCCTGGGCAGCGCATCGAAGGCATACGTGATGCGCGCCCAGAAATTCGTGCAGCATTGGAGCGTGCAGAAAAATTTTTGAGTTTAACTGCACTGGCAAGTGTGGTAGTAGCCGCCGCAGCAATTGCGCTTGCTGTACGTCGCTTTATCCAGCGTCACCTCGATGGGTGTGCGATCATGCGTTGTCTGGGAGCCAGTCAGGCAACGATATTGCGTCTGTATTTGTATCATTTTGCCATATTGGGATTGGTGGCTAGTGGGCTAGGTTGCTTGCTGGGTTTTATAGCGCAAGAGTTCCTATCGCACTGGATGGCTGGATTGGTTGAAACGTCATTACCCTTCCCAAGTGGATTACCCGCTGTACATGGCTTATTAAGTGGTATGGTCCTGTTGCTTGGATTTTCCTTGCCCCCTCTACTTAATTTACGGCGTGTACCTGCGTTACGGGTATTGCGCCGTGATTTTGGCATGACCAATTTACATGGGCTGGCAGGTTACGCATTTGGCCTGTTGGCACTGTCTATCCTATTTATATGGGAAGCAGGTGAGCTGCGTTTGGGAATTTTGGTGATGCTGGGATTCTTGGCAGCTATTGCAATTTTTGCATTACTGGGTTGGGTATTGATTAAGTTATTAATGCTGGTACGGCAGCAAGCTGCAAGTGCATGGCGTTATGGGCTGGCCAATATCCGACGTAGAACGATTGCCAGCCTGGTTCAGTCGATTGCATTGGGGTTGGGTTTAATGGCCATGTTAGTACTTACCTTGATTCAGAGTGATTTACTAAAGGATTGGCGAACCAGCTTGCCGCCTAATACCCCTAACCGGTTTCTGATTAATATCCAGCCTAATCAATTACAGCCTTTGGCAGAATTTTTTACTCAACGTGAGATGCGGCAGCCTGAGCTATATCCGATGGTGCGGGGTCGTTTAGTGACTATTAACGATCAGCCAGTGCGTATCGATGATTATACTGAGGCACGGAAGAAACAATTGCTAAACCGTGAATTCAATTTATCCTGGGCGGATGAATTACAGTCAGATAATGAGATCGTGGCGGGTCACTGGTGGCAGGGAGAGGGTTCACTTGATAGCGAATTATCCATGGAGGAGGAAGTAGCCGAAACAATTGGGGTTAAATTAGGTGATCAGTTAACGTTTGATATCGCAGGCAACCAGTTTTCAGCAAAGATTACTAGCTTGCGGAAAGTTGATTGGGATACCTTTCGAGTCAATTTTTTTGTAATGGTGCGTCCTGGTCAACTTGATACGTATCCGATTAATTATGTGACCAGTTTTTATCTGCCACCTTCACAAGTGGGCGTTATGCACGAACTGGTCAAGAATTTCCCAAATTTACTGGTGATTGATGTGGCGACCGTGATCGAGCAGGTTCAGAAAATGATTACGCAAGTATCCCGTGCGATAGAATTTGTGTTTCTGTTTACTTTACTGGCTGGTTTTATCGTGCTTTATGCCGCTATTTCAGCAACCCAGGATGAGCGGATTTATGAGGCGGCTATTTTCCGCACGTTGGGTGCCAAACGTAGGCAACTGGTTCGTGCCTGGGCAGCTGAATTTTCCATACTGGGTGGTCTGGTAGGGATCTTTGCATCAGCAGGTGCCAGCGTGCTGGCTTATGTGATCGCTAAATATGCTTTACATATTTCTTATACCTTTAACCCCATGATTTGGGTAATGGGTATTTTGGTTGGGATGATAGGCGTGACCATTGCAGGATTGCTGGGAACGCGCTCAACCCTGACACACCCTCCATTGTGGACGCTGCGCAAAATTGGATAAAGGGAGAGCGATATGAAGGATTGGATAAGGTAGGAAGCAATTGCTTTACTTCATCAATTCCTACGGAATTGTTCCTTATAAGAAACTCTCCATAAAACGAGCACAGTGAAATTTGCTGAGGTTTCGTTTCGGCAAAATCGTATATCAGATAATAGACGAATGTTCGAATTTCTTAACGCCTTGATTTGCTTGTGCAAGCGCTTATTCGGTCTTCCCTGATTTTTAAACCTAAAAACCGCAATTGATTACTTGATTGGAGAAATAAGATCATGACATATAAAGGCATTTTCGAAATTTTCTCATTCACGAGAATAATGATGCTGCTACGAGGTGCATCGTCTGTCGCTCCAGCGCGAATGCGGCGTTACTCTTCGGATTGCAGGGGGCGGTCCTATGGCCTCATCGCGCCTTGCCTCACACTTGGATCACAACACGCTCCACCTTGTCCAACTGCGGTTTTTTAGGTTAAATCGAAAATAGTAAAATAACGTAGGAATATTTCCTGCTATGTGTAGGAAATATTCCTATTTTTGTGTAGGAAAATAAACTACATAAATTATATGTTATTTCCATTTATAACATTATAATATTCTCACATAATACTTATAATTATTAACTGCTTGCATGTTGTGTCGGGTCTGTTCTAATGTTCGAAAGTGGCGGCTGGGTGCATTTTATCTCCTAATGGTTCATAAGCATGGAAAAACTAGTTTTAGATCTCTGTCTGATTTCACCCGCTCAACCGTTGCTTTGTGATGCTTATCGCCGGATTCTGCGCTTACTGGAGCGAAACCGGAAGTCGGTGGATGTTGTAATTACCAGGAGGGGATTGAACTCGCTACCAGAGGAAGCGGATTGGACAACTGTCCAATCTCTGGCAGATCTTAATATGAACGAGAGAGAACCGGATATGTATCTTTGCTGGGATTTACCGGCAATCAATGAGGTACTGGGCAGCACCCGCCGTCAGCCTGTGGTTTATGGCGTGACGATCGATAATATATTGCAAGGTGTCCTTCCGGTGCATCCACGCATCGTGGGCTATCTCTCCGATGCACCATTCCTGCGAGGGATGTTGGTGGGTTGCGGTGTTCCGCTGGATCGACAATTCAGCTTGGCTGCAGAGATAAATACGGAGGATTATCCCTCGCCGGAATCAGCGGTTTCTAAACTGAATAGTGTGCTCTTGATATCTGATGATACCGCCTTTAGTTCGACGGTGGCAGCTGCCTGCGAAGTCTTAGGAGTGGGGCTCGAGCGCTTGCAACATGCCGCGAGTGTGCAGGAGATGCCACCGAAGTTTTATGCTCGTTACAGATGTGTCATCGCAGCGGGTCGAGCAGCGCTTCAGGCTGCGGCGGCCGGGGCGACTGTAATTGTAGCAGATGAACGCGGCAGTGCCGGGCTGCTGACACAAGAAAATCTATCGCGGGTTCTCGATGCGCATGCAGGGCCAGCTTGCTTTGAGAACTCCGGCGGGATAGAAACAGTTTTGTTAGCCTTGAGAGATAGCCTGGCCGTGGACACGTCTGGCTTGGCCCAGCAGCTTTGTATAAGTCACAGCGAAACAGCGCGTGCGCGTCATTTCACCGTCTGGCTGCGGCAGATGCGCAAGAACGCTGAAGTAGTGGCTTCTAGCCGGGATAGTAATGTAGGATGGCCTCAATTGCTGAATATCGCGGCGATGACTGCTGCAGCAACCCAGTGGGCAAGCACAGGGTTGAGCGCTGGCGTAAAAAAGAATTTCAATTTCTCCTCTTTGCTGCCTTCCACAGAAATGCTAGTTGAGTGCGCTATGCCCGTCGCTGTCGAATTAGCGTCACCGCCACGTTTGCCGTTCAACCAGCATATCGCCGCTAATGAAGAGAAAACCTTGACGTTATTTTTCGGCGAGGGCTGGTCCGGCGGCGAACCGTGGGGGCGCTGGACGGACAGCTCCAAAGCAACTATCCAGTTCGAAACTGAGGTAATAGACGGCAGCAGCGAACTGTTACTCTATCTTCACACTTTTTTGCCGTTAGGCTGCTTATTTCAGCGAGTGGTTGTAAGTATCAACGGCCATCCTCTGTTGTGCTGGAAATTGGACCACACCACGCACAAAGTGCCTTTCCGGTTGCCATTGAATCCAGAGTATCTGAATGGAAAAAATGTATATCGGATAAAGTTTAATCTGCCGGATGCCAGTTCGCCTCAATCTTGGGGGAAGAAAGATGTCCGCATGCTTGGCATAGGATTGACAGGCTTTGAACTGCGAAGGGTTCTGGAGTAAGCAACTATCCATCAGGTATTAGAAGATACCTGGAAAATTATGACAGACATCATAGAGGATCTTCATTCATTTTATAAGCTAGAAAGGAACTAAAAGGGAGGTAGCAGTATGGTTTTAATAGCTTATTCAAACATTGAAATGACCAGTGTTGCTGATAATAAAACTGTAAATGCAACTGAAGCCTGAAGTTCAGATAGCTTTATTATTGAGGACTCAGGTAATTCAACATTAAGCACCTTATTAGCTGGGAGCACTATTTCGGTTACGGTAACGTGGTCCGACGAAATCAATACTTTCACTCAAAACCTTATCCCTGGTCTGTAAATTCGGATACTTTTAACTTTACTTACGCCTATTTCCTGCGCGGCACGCGGGTTCTGACGTGGTATGGCTATTGCCCGGTCGAGGAACTGGCAATAGGTGACGAACTGCAAACGCTGAACGGCTGCTGGCGGTCACTGCGGTAGATTGGCCATCAACGTATCACTACACTTTTCGGATTAACTAAGAATGCGCCAGTGCGTATCATCGCAGGGGCTTTCGGACCGGCGTTGCTGGAGCGAGATGTCTTTGTCTCGCAGGATCATGCAATTTTTTTCCGGAATCAACTTATCCCTGCGAAAAGTTTGATCAACGGCGTTACCGTGTTTCGTGATACCACTGTTAAGGATATCGAATACTTCCATTTGCTGCTTGACCGGCATGATGTGATCTTCTCGGAAGGGCTTGCCACTGAGAGTTATGTGCCTTGTGAAAATATTGACTGGTTCGATAATACATCGGAATACCCCGAAGCATTGCTTAACGCCATCCGCGCTGGTACCGCGGAGTGCCTGAACGAAAGTTACCCGCGCCGTGTCACCGGCCCAATTGTGGAAACGGCTCGCGCTCGGCTGGCTCGTCTTGCGTCGGTAAAGATCAAAGATCGCGCGGTAAATTAACTAGATCCTTGAGAAAACCTGTTTTCTTTCAATTACTAAAGTGGAAATGTATTTTATTATTAACCAATGACTGATTAAAACTGGTCCCAGAACGGATATACAAAAGCCCCAACTGGCGCAGAATTTTGTGCAGATATATAACCTGCACCGTACAGCAAGGCACTCATGGCATCACCTGTCACACCTGTGAGAAAACTTCTCTTCAGGTATCCATTGTTTTTCATATGTTTATTCATTAGTTCCACCATTCTGCGTCGCGTGAGCTTCTTTTTGCTCGTTACCGGTACTCCACGCTTGGTTCCCGTTATTCATATTCTGACGGTATCCGTCAGTCAGTATCTCAGGATGCTTTCTCCGCATAAGCATTGCCAATAGAAGTTCTCTACTCAGTGTTCTACCACTGTTTCATTCGAATTGTTGAAAGTGTGCTTCCGGTGGTGCAGACCTACTATCAAGCGAATTGGAATACCAGGGCAGTCCTTCTCAGAATACAACCGTTCAGACCGTTCTTCTACGACAGACCAGTCAATCTTCCTTGTCAGTCGGTACAGCTCGTAACATTGGCCCAACATCTATACCAGTCTCATGCGAACAAGATTGTCACAGCGACTGCGTTATTGCTTTTCTGGTTTCACTAAACTCACCAGAAATGAGGGGTTAACTACCTTAATTCTTGCGAATTCCATATCTATTGAATACCTCTCAACATCAATATTCATCCGAATTTAAGAGTCTCTCAGGAGCAATTAACCATTCTCTGGGTATGGATAAATAATGAGAGATATCCTATAATGCATGTAGGAATAATTCCTACATAAAAGTAAGAATAATGCCTATGTAATATAGGAATTATTCCTAGGTGTAAATAGGAAAACTTCTTACAATGTTTACTATTTTCGAATAAAAAATAAAGAAGATTTGGATAAATGCTTGTACAAACGAAGTTTGATGTTATGGGATACTCGAAAACTCGTTTATTTAATTGATTACACAGTTTGCCCAAAATGAAGTTTAAGCAAAACTCTCTGTGTTCGTTTTATATCGAATTATTTCAAGACTTATGATCCATGAAATTTGACGGCTAATGCATTTTTTTCTTTATTACTGTGACATACGCTACACACGTCAAATTACCACTATTTCATGAACCAGGGAGAACAACAGCGTGGCTAATACAACTTTTTCAAACATTATTATTGGTAATGTTGCCGGAAATGATGGCAAAATAGATCAAAATGAAGCTTCTAGTACTTTTGCCATAGAAGGCTCGGGCATTTATTCCTCTACAGCTCCTTCCGTTGGCCAAACAATTCAGGTTAAGATTACATGGTTTGACGCAGCCCATCCGGGAGGTATCGAACAAACCATTAACGCTATAGTTAAGACTGTTCTTGGCGGAAGTAGCAAAACATTCACTTGGAGTATTGACGAAAACAATTTTGCTGGAACTACTGTCGGTCAACAGCTCGCTTTGGGTGCAGACAGTGTGAAGGTAACCTTTCCTCAGTCTATAGATAATAATGGTACACCTAGTGGATCTGCAGATTCGAATACTTTTAACTTTACCTACGCCTGCTTTCTCCGCGGCACACGAGTCCTCACCCGGTATGGCTATTGCCCGGTCGAGGAGCTGGCTATAGGCGACGAAGTGCGGACGCTGAACGGCGGCTGGCAGTCGCTGCGGTGGGTTGGCCATCAACGTATCGCCACACTTTTCGGGTTAGCAAAGGGTGCCCCGGTGCGTATCACCGCAGGGGCTTTCGGACCAGGGTTGCCAGAGAGGGATGTTTTTGTCTCTCAGGAGCACGCAATTTTTTTCCGGAATTACCTTATCCCTGCGAAAAGTTTGATCAATGGCGTGACTGTGTTTCGTGATACCACTGTCGAGGATATTGAATATTTCCATTTGCTGCTTGACCGACACGATGTGATCTTCTCAGAAGGACTTGCCACTGAGAGTTATGTGCCTTGTGAAAATATTGACTGGTTCGATAATACATCGGAATGCCCGGAAGCATTGCTTAACGCCATTCGAGCTGGTACCGCGGAGTGCTTGAGCGAATGCTATCCACGCCAGGCCAACGGTCCCGTCGTAGAAGCGGCTCGTGCTCTGCTGGCCCGTTTTGCACCGGCGAATGTCAAGGACCGTGCGGTAGGTTAGCTTGCACGTTCCCAACCCAGACTGATGGCAAGTTTTTCGTCATCGATTGGGCTGGGAGATACAGAATATACTGATTCTCAGCGATTTTCCCGGAGGAGGCGTTGATACAACAGCGCCTCCAACCGTCCATTTAGATTTCCTCCATATTTTCTTCTCTACGCTATAAGAACGGGTTGCTTGAAACTCAGGTGTGTGAGGCGACAGCTCTTGAATGCTTATTAATTTTGTAAGCTAACTGCCAGTCTGCAATAGAGTAAAAAAAACTATTTCAGGTATTAATTCCTGATTTTTAAGTTAAGTTTTTCCAAAAATTTTCACCTTGGTTGTTTCAAGTGGAAAATCCTGGTTCGATTTACTTCAACTCTGTGAATAAATTTGTAGCGCTGACACTACAGATAGTGGTTACTGTGGCCGATATAGTGATTAATCGAAATGACATCATCATTGATATAAGAGTTGTTCCTATATTAGGACAAAAGAATTTCCTACAACATTTATTATTTTCGATTAAAGAAATTAGGGAATAGGGGAAGTCTGAATAAATATTTACCCAAACAAATTACGGTGTTTAGCGCTTTGGGATATGGTTTTGCCAAAATGAAGTTTAAGTAAATTCTCTATTTTCATTTTATAGAGTGTTTCTTATAAGTAAAAACGAATAATACAAAGAAGTAAGCTTATGACTTAGGGTATTCATGTCTAACACATCCTGTTTCTTTATTGCTGTGACGTAAGTTAATACATAGCGGATTCACAACTATTTCATGAATCAGGGAGCATAACAGCATATCTACAAAATTATCAGATATTATCATTAATCATGTTAGCGAAGACAATGATGTAACTAAAGGTGAGGTTTCTAGTAGCTTTGATATTTTGGGCTCAGGTGGATATTCAGGGAGAGCTCCTACCGTTAATGAAACTATCTCAGCTACAGTTAAGTGGTCTGACGGAACTCACACCTTCACTCAAAATATTAACGCCATAGTTGATAGCGTTACTAAAACCGGACACCACGAAAAAGAAGATCGCAAAACATTCACTTGGCATATTACCGAAAGCAATTTTTCTACGACTTTTCCCAACCTCAATCTTGGTTCAGACGATACCGTTCAAGTCACCTTTCCCCAGACTATAAATCCTAATGGTACAACTTATGGGACTGTATCTTCTCCTATTACGACGTTTGCTTATGGCTGTTTCCTCTGCGGCACACGGATCTTGACCCGGTATGGTTACTGCCCGGTCGAAGAGTTGGTTGTGGGCGACGAAGTTCGAACGATGAACAGCGATTGGCAACCGTTGCGGTGGATTGGGCATCAACGTGTCGTTACGCTTTTCGGACTGGTAAATGGCACGCCGGTGCGCATCACCACAGGCGCTTTCGGGCCAGCGTTGCCGGAGCGGGATGTTTGTGTTTCTCAGGATCATGCAATTTTTTTCCGGAATGAGCTTATTCCCGTTAAATCTTTGATCAATGGTGTGACCGTGTTTCGTGATACCAGTGTCAAGGATATCAAATACTTTCATCTGCTTCGTGACCGGCACGCGGTGATCTTTTCGGAAGGGCTCGCTACCGAGAGTTATATGCCTTGCGAAAACATTGAATGGTTTGATAATACATCGGAATGCCTGGAAGCATTGCTTAACGCCATCTGTGCTGGTACCGCGGAATGTCTGATCGAAAATGCTATCCGCGCAGAACCGACAGCCCTGCCGTGGAAGCGGCTCGCGCCCTGTTGGCCCGCTTTGTGCCAGCAGAACTCAAAGACCGCGCGGTAGGCTAATTTGTGCCCCCGACTCCAGCCGTAGTAGATTTTCCGCTATCGGCTGGATTCATATCGAATATAGGGATTTTCCAGCGGCAGCGTTGACTTACTTACAAAGCTTCCAGCTATCTCTTTCTATTTCTCCGAATTTCCTTTTCTGACATGCAAGAACCAGCTGCCAGCCAAGCGACGATATTGCGTCTGTATTATTTTGCTCTATCGGGATGAGCCGATTCATAAGGATCCTCCTTTGGATGAGGATCTAAAAATCCAGGTAGAAAGCTATGTTTACTTCGATAGCTTTCTACACGTCCAGTTTATGCAGCGTTCATCAACTAAAAGGAAATTAATTGCTAATCTTGACAAAATCACCATTTTTCTTGATCCACACTTCATTAGTGAAAGCATCATAGATACTGTTGGCATCAGTGGCAAAACAATCGGCTACGGTCTGGCTAGTGATAGTATTTTTGGCCGCCATGGTGATGGGTGGATTGACGGTGATGCCAGGAACGCTTTGAAATTGCCCTTCGAACGCGGATGTCATGTCGTAGCAGACATCTGAATGGACAGTCAGATTGGGGCTTTCCCGCGGTGCATTGATGGTGCAATGCTTGCCATTAAGGGAATCATTAGCAAAAGATTGAAATGGGTTGGGAATGCCAGGAAGGTCAATGGTAATCCCTCTTATTTCGGAGGAAGTGACATTACTGGTGGTGAGTAAGGAAATGCCAGTTGCAGAAGCTTGTCGGGGTGCCTCACATAAATTGGGGTTTGTTGGAAGTGGAATACATTGCCCATTGGTCGTGACATTGACGACATTACCACTCTGCGTGAAAACCAAGCCGGCAGGCACATTGGCCGTATTACAGGCAGGAATGCTGCCATTGCCACCCAAGTTGACTATGTGGGTGATCATATTGGGCAGGCTATCAATGAATGTGGGGTTATTGCCCCAAGGACCGCCTAATACATAAATGCCGTTATCAGTCTTATTAACACCTGCATAAATGCCTACTTCAGGATAGTACCTGAAAAGCCAAGGTTCAATACTTTGCGTAGCCTGGTGACTTGGAAAGAATTCGGGATAAGTATTTTCAGCCCAGTTAAGCAAGATCTCGGCATCACTGGCAGTATCAGCTGATGCGAAATTGAAGCTGCTCAGCAGGGCAAGGGAACAGGCTGACAAAATGAACTGCTTTATGCGGTGTTTCATGTAAATAACCTCTAATTTAATTTGTTGGAATTAATTTTTATTTAATTGGTTAGAGTATTAGTATTCTATCTTTGTATCGGGATAGAAAGCCGCGAGATGTTCTCTTTCTATATATAGAATATAAAGTACAGGATATAAAGTACGATTTAGCAGATTAAAGCAGGCGTTTCTCGCAATCGGATAGAGATTCCTTAAGGAGGGCAAGATGATAACAGAAAGCGAAAATATTCGTGATGTAATTGTCAATACTGCAGTTGCAATAGCAGCGCGTACTTCGTGGGAAGCCGTTCGTATTCATGATATTGCGGCTGAGCTAAATATTTCATTAGATGAGATACGTGGCTACTTTCGTGAAAAGGAGGATCTGGTTGATGCCTGGTTTGATCGTGCAGACGGTATCATGCTAAGAGAGGCAGATACTGCTGATTTTTCAGCACTCACATCGCAGCAACGTATTCATCGTCTCATCATGATTTGGCTGGATGCTCTGGCTGTCCAGCGCAAAGTGACACAACAAATGATTTTAGCAAAAATGGAACCTGGACACATCCATATTCAAGTGCCTGCCGTGATGCGTATTAGCCGTACTGTGCAATGGATTCGTGAGGCGGCACAGCGTGATGCTATCTTTGTGCGGCGTGCACTGGAGGAATCTGTTTTGACTACTATTTATCTGATGACATTCTTTTTCTGGATGCGGGATGAAACACCAGGATCAAGTAGGACGCGACAATTTCTGAATCGTAATCTAAGCCTGGCAATGTGGCTGGATCAAACTATTTATGGTAATAATGAATCTAAAATAAGTCAGGTATCAGTTGATCGAATCAGTGTGTCACCCAGCAAATCGACTCACTGATCATCCAACGCGGTGGATACCTTGACCCATGCCTTAAGCAGCGCCTTGCTGGTACGTGCGGCTGAGCCAGTGCTGCCGAAGTTAAAAGCCCTGCCAGTGCGTACTCGCCTTATCGCCGGAATGACGGCAGCAGCTTTTCCTGATATTGATGGTGCAATACGGTTGATCGATACCCTTACCTATCTTAACTGGCACCAGGGTCTTACCCACTCACTCTTGATGTTACCGCTATGGGCATTTTTTCTGTCGTATTTATTTTCCAAAGTTGCACGCGGTCGTTATTCATGGCAGCTTTTTTTAATTCCGGCTAGTCTAGGGATCGCTATTCACATTGCGGAAGACTTGATTACTTCTTATGGATTGATGCTGCTGGCGCCTTTTTCTACTGAGCGATTTTCTATGCCGCTTGCCTTTGTCATTGACTCATGGTTTAGTGCCATTATCATCGTGGGGTTGGTCATGAGTTACATTCTTCCAGCAAAGAAGTATATCGCTGGTTTTGCGCTCGTTTGCCTGAGTATGTATGTCGTATTTTTAGCATTCTTGCATGAACAGGCCAAGGACATTGGTCTGGCATATGCCCAGAAAATGGCTCTTGCCGACGCAGAAATCAACGTGTTACCACAACCTTTTTCACCTTTTAACTGGAAGATCGTTGCCGTGGAAGGAGAAACCTATCATATTTTATTAGTTAAGTTAGCATCTGGTTCTTCAGCAATGCTCTCTGATAATGGCGTGTTATCAAAAATGCTTGCCGTTTATCAACCGTTGACTTCCGCCAAGTGGCAGCAACTTAAGCGGTTTGGTGATTTCCCTGTTGATACTGCACTGGTACGTGAAGCCTGGTATCAGCCTGCCTTGGCAGATTTCCGGCAGTTTGCGGTATTCCCGCAATTGGATAGAATTGATTACTCTGAAAAAGGGGTATGTATCTGGTTTTATGATTTACGGTTTAAATTTCCTTTACTGCCACCATCATTTCGCTATGGAGGGTGCAGAGAGGAAGAGAGCGCTAATTGGTATTTGCAACGTCAGAAAGGCGCTTTCTGGATTGATTAAACCGTTTGAGCTATTTTAGCGTAGCTCAATACTAATTATTTTTTCCTAAAAAGGAACATCATGATCGAAAGATCTGCGATCAAGATTTTGATTCTTGACGATGAGCGGTTTATGCTCAAATTATTGGCACGTATGCTGACAAACCAAGGATTTACTTCCGTTGTTTGCTGCGATAATGGGTACGATGCATTAGCGCAGGTGGATAACGAGGCAACTCGACCTGATCTGATATTGCTTGATTTGAACATGCCAGGGATGGACGGGATCGAATTTGTACGTTATCTCGTTGAGCGGCAGTTTACGGGTAGCTTGATTCTCGTGAGCGGCGAGGATGAGCGTATGCTGAGAACGGCTGAGAGATTGGTGCAGGCGCATAAAATTCATATGCTAGGTTATCTGCAAAAGCCAGTCAAACCCGAAGCGATGCTGGCTTTGTTGACGCAATGGACGCCACCCGTACCAGTGAAACCTCCCAAAGCTAAGAAAATATATAGCGCGGAAGAAATAAGAACCGCCATTAAAGAGGGCGCGCTGATTAGTTACTATCAACCCAAGGTGTCTGTTGCCAGTGGTACGGTAGTGGGTGTGGAGGCATTGGTGCGTTGGCATCACCCTGAAGATGGCCTCGTTTTTCCAGATCAATTTATCAGTGTAGCGGAGGCACATGGCCTGATCAATGATTTAACCCGGTTAGTCCTTTCACAAGCATTCACGCAAGCAAAAAAATGGCAGCAGGCAGGGTTTGAGTTACGCGTTTCCGTCAATGTTTCTATGGATAATCTAGCTTCTCTCGATTTTCAGGATCTCGTTGTTAATCTTGCTGCCGACACTGGGATTTCACCGCAAAAACTGATGCTGGAAATAACCGAGAGTCAGCTGATGGGCGATATAAGAGTGTCGCTCGAAATTCTGACGCGGCTGCGCTTGAAACGCTTTCGTCTTTCCATCGATGATTTTGGCACTGGGCATTCTTCTCTGGCACAATTACGCGATATTCCCTTTGATGAACTCAAAATCGATCAAGGATTCGTCCACCGAGCCTGGAAAGATGAAACGCTACGTGTGATTTATGATGCGAGTCTGGCATTGGCTAAACAATTAAATATGGAAGCGGTGGCGGAAGGTGTCGAAGATCGGGATGACTGGGAATTACTGCGCCGCACCGGTTGCGATCTCGCGCAAGGTAATTTTATTTCCAAACCATTATTGGCCGAAGAAATCCCTGATTGGATAAAGGTTTGGTTAAAAAGGGTACAAACTGAGTCTATGGTAGCGAGCTCAGCTCAAGCTGATTAAGTCGCTATATCTGGCTAAGCTGATTGTAATGATGCTGTAAATGATCTGCCATGAAGGTGCTGATAAAGTAATAACTGTGGTCATACCCTTCATGGCGACGTATTGTCAGAGGTTGTCCGGTTAGCTGGCAGGCTGCTTCAAAACGATCCAGCTGTAATTGCTCTGCCAGGAAAGGATCGCTGAGACCCTGATCAATAAGGAGTGCAGGCAGTCGACGGCCTGCTTCGATCAAGCCGGTCGCATCATATTTGCACCAATTTTCCGGAGATGCACCCAGATAATGACTGAATGCCTTTCGCCCCCAGGGGCAGCGTTGCGGAGCAGCGATTGGGGCAAATGCCGAAACGGATCGATACAGTCCTGGATTTCGCATTGCAAGCGTTAAGGCACCATGACCGCCCATAGAGTGACCAAAGATACCGACACGATTTTGATCTGCCTGGAAATGCGACAAAATGAGCTGGTACAGTTCCTGCGTCACGTAACTTTCCATGCGGAAATACTTTGACCACGGTGCTTCAGTCGCATCCAGATAAAATCCTGCACCGGTACCCAACTCCCAATCATCAGCTTCACCGTCGATACCTGTTTGGCGTGGGCTGGTATCCATGCTAACCAGCATGATACCAAGCTGGGCAGCGATACGTTGCGCACCCGCTTTGATCATGAAGGTTTCTTCCGTGCAGGTAAGTCCGGCAAGAAAAAAAAGGACAGGAACTGAACCGTGCTGAGCCTGCGGGGGTTGGTAGACCGAAAATCGCATCGGCAGACCGATGGTTTCTGAGAAATGTTGATAGAAACCTTGTGTGCCACCAAAACAACGGTGTGTGTTGCGTGTTTCCAGATGTGTGGTCATTTGTTTGGTATTAGTAAAGGACGACCGAGCGGATCGATTTACCTGCCTTCATCAACTGAAAGCCCTCATTGATATCTTCCAGTTTTAGTGTATGTGTAATCAACGGATCGATCTTGATCTTGCCATCCATATACCAGTCGACGATCTTGGGAACATCGGTGCGACCGCGTGCGCCACCGAAGGCAGAACCTTCCCATTTGCGACCCGTGACCAGCTGGAAAGGGCGTGTACGGATTTCAGCACCGGCTTCTGCCACACCAATAATGATACTGCGTCCCCATCCCTTGTGCGTGCATTCCAGCGCCTGGCGCATGACCTGTGTATTGCCGATACATTCAAAGCTGTAATCGGCACCTCCGTCAGTCAATTGCACAATGGCATCGACAATGTTCTCTGTTTCATTGGGGTTGAGGAAATGAGTCATGCCGAATTCCTGCGCCATTTTCTCGCGCGCCGGGTTGACATCGATACCGATGATTTTGTCAGCACCCACCATTTTGGCACCTTGGATAACATTCAAGCCGATGCCGCCGAGGCCGAATACTGCGATATTGGCACCAGCTTCTACTTTGGCTGTAAAAACGACAGCACCAATGCCGGTAGTCACACCACAGCCGATATAACAGACTTTGTCAAAAGGGGCATCCTTGCGAATTTTGGCCAGGGCGATTTCAGGCACGACCACATAGTTGGCAAAGGTGGAGGTGCCCATGTAATGCAGGATCGGTTTACCATTGAGTGAAAAACGGGAGGTGGCATCCGGCATCAGGCCGCGCCCCTGGGTACTGCGGATTGCCTGGCATAGATTGGTTTTTCTGGATAGGCAAAATTTGCATTCCCGGCACTCCGGCGTGTACAAGGGGATAACGTGATCGTCCTGTTGCAGCGATTTAACACCAGGACCGGTCTCAACCACGATACCAGCACCTTCATGCCCCAGGATTGCTGGAAAGAAACCCTCAGGATCAGCACCGGAAAGGGTGTAATAATCGGTATGGCAAATACCGGTCGCTTTGATTTCAACCAGGACTTCGCCGGCTTTGGGAGCCATCAAATCGACCTCTTCAATCGTAAGGGGTTGTCCTGCCTGCCAGGCTACGGCAGCACGTGTTTTCATACTAGATGATTCCTTTTTGTTTGGTGAAATGATATTAAGTGCTCATCCCGAACGCTAGGTATTCAACATTCAAAGCCGAGCCAGTTACGAGCAAAATATTAACGTATCATTGGGGTGATAGATAGCTTTTTGTCAAGAATTCAGCATAAGTTGGTAAAAACAAAGTTTCAATAAAACGCAGTTTTGCTAAAACAAAATTGCATCGTGCAGCAGATTTATTCATTAGTTCTGAACTGCGCCATGCCCGATTTGATTTGCTCATCAACCCATTGGACAAATAAGGGATGTGGCGCGAATCCCAAGCCTAATTCATATTCTAATCCAGCTAAAAACATCTTTTCGTGTCCTTCGCCCATGACACGTGCAGGAATAATAAGTGCTCTTCCTCCTTGTTTTTGCGCTTCATTCACCATGGCACGAACTTTTTCAATCCAGGGTTCACGCTTATCCGGCCAGTCTTCGCGCCAGGTTGCGACTTTGATTGCACGAAATTCATTACCGCCTATTTTGCGCATGTGCGTGGCGAGTGTTTCCAGTATTTGGAGCCATTGTTCGTTTTGCTGGTCATTGCCGGAGCCATGTGCGACAAGAATGATGGTCTCTTTGGCAGGATCCTTGGACAATGCGCGCACCCGATCAAACAGCGCAGCTGCGAACAGTGGACTCGTTCCAATTCCTCCTGTTGTTCGGACTGGTAAGCGGGTACGGATGCGGGTTGGAATGTTTTCAGGCGTGCCATGCTGAGCATATTCTTTCCCACTATGAGCATCGTGCTCAGATATGTTTTGAACCTTATTTTCTATATCCAACCCGACCATGCGTTCAATCTCGTGACGAAAACTTTCTTCCAATGCAAATACGCGTACGATGATAGCCGCTTTGGCACTGCGCTGTTCCAGCTTACGGATAGCACGTTCAATCGTGAATTGATCTGCCATCGAAAATGCAAATTCGATCTTGTAGCGATTCATCAATGGTTGCACTGCTTCGCGCATTTGCTCATTCCAGTCAAAAGTTGAACCGTGGGCTAGAAACACCACACCAATATCTTCTGATGTGAGCGGTTGACTCAGATTAGCTTCGCGTTGTAACCAAATAGCCAGGCTATCGATGTTGCTTTTACTCTCGGAAAGCAACTGCATACCGGCGGGAAGTAATCGTTTCAGTCCCATGTCGAATGACATCATGCTGTCATACTTAGGACCAAAATGAAACGGTATAACAATGGTTTTGGTTTTATCGTCTAATTCCTGGGCCGGGCGGCTGTTGATGAGTGCTTGCTTTAATAGAGCAGCGTGTTGTTCTATTTCTTCGCTCCTTCCGTCATAGGCGAGCACTACCTGAAGTGATTTGAAGCCAAAACCAGCAGCAGCTTGTCCGGCAATACGCTCCCAATCCTTTTGCATTTTTTGCGCGTTGACGGGATCAGTTGCGCCATATCCAATTACAAGTACATGAGTATTAGCGGGATATTCAATAACACGGAATTTATCGACCAGATCTTCAACGGCAAAAAAGCTTTCACCGTAAGGACGCGTATATGAAATGGGTACGGTAAGTTGCTGGTGTGACAGTAGTTCACACGCAAACTGGTAACGTGGGTTTGCTGCTGAAATGAATAGCGGGATTACTTTGATCCGTTCAGCCCCTTTATCTAGCAGGGCATTAAGACTGATCTTGAGATATTTTTCTGTGTGCTCATCGGTGACAAAGACCAAAGCAGCATTATGCTTTTCTGCAAATAATTCAAATATATCCAGAATTTCTTCGTTACCAACAAAACCGCGATCCGCAGTCAAAACGAGAAAACCAGTCTGATTCTGGTGTCGATTGCTTTCTTCGGCCAGAGCATGGCTGCTCAAGATTATCAGCGCTAAAACAAACAGTCTTGCCTGGAAGAAGCATTTCAGGATTATGAGGTGCTTTGGTATATACATGATATTCCTCCATAGTCACGCACCAGGCGCTTTTGCTAAGGAAATACAAAGCATGATGCTACGTCATTCGTCTGGATTACTGAGATAAGCAGTTGTTTCAGTCTGAAATTATATCTTAGGCAGCGTCACTCCCTGCTGAAATTGGTATTTACCATTTCTATCTTTGTAAGAGGTTTCACAGACCTCGTCCGATTCAAAGAAGATCACTTGGGCAACGCCTTCATTAGCGTAAATTTTGGCCGGCAGCGGAGTAGTGTTGGAAAATTCGAGCGTGACGTAGCCTTCCCATTCTGGCTCAAAGGGGGTGACATTGACAATGATCCCACAGCGGGCATAGGTGGATTTTCCCAGGCAGATTGTGAGGATGTTGCGCGGAATGCGGAAGTATTCGACGGTGCGCGCAAGGGCGAAGGAGTTAGGGGGAATGATGCAGACATCACTTTTGACATCGACGAAGGAATTCGAATCAAATTGCTTGGGATCGACGATCGTCGAATTCAGGTTAGTAAACAATTTGAATTCATTTGAGCAGCGAATATCGTAGCCATAACTGGATGTGCCGTAGGAAACGATTTTGTTGCCATCTTTGTGTTTGATCTGTGCTGGCTCGAATGGCTCGATCATGCCGTACTCGATGGCCATTTTGCGGATCCATTTGTCTGATTTGATCGTCATATCAAATAATTAATCATTTTCCATAATTATTTTAGTAAACACCTCAGAATAATCCTTTGTCAGATTGGCGATTTTGACTGCCACCCGCCGTGCAATGGCACGATAGATTTCGGCAATCTGCCCATCCGGCTCAGCGACTACTGTGGGTTTACCCGAATCGGTGTGTTCGCGGATTTTAATATCCAGCGGTAGTGCGCCTAACAGGTCTACCTCATAATCTTTGCACATCTTTTCCCCACCACCTGTTCCAAAAATGGGTTCGGTATGGCCACATTTCGAGCAAGTGTGCATGCTCATATTTTCCACAATACCCAGAATCGGGATACCGACTTTCTCGAACATTTTCAGTCCTTTGCGGGCATCCAGCAAAGCGATGTCCTGGGGGGTTGTCACGATGACTGCCCCGGTCACCGGTACTTTCTGCGCGAGCGTCAATTGAATATCGCCGGTACCGGGCGGTAGATCGATCACAAGGTAATCGAGATCATGCCAGCGGGTATCATTCAATAGTTGTTGCAAGGCCTGTGTCACCATCGGACCGCGCCATACCATGGGTGTTTCTACATCGATCAATAAACCGATTGACATGGCCTGAATACCATGTGCACGCATCGGTTCGATAGTCTTACCATCCGGTGATTCGGGTTGACCGCTGATGCCGAGCATTTGGGGTTGTGAGGGACCGTAGATATCCGCATCCAGGATACCGACATTTGCCCCTTCAGCCGCGAGTGCGAGCGCGAGATTGACTGCGGTGGCAGATTTGCCAACACCGCCTTTGCCAGAAGCGACCGCAATCACATTTTTTACCCCGGGAATCAGCTTGACGCCCCGTTGCACGCCATGCGGAATAATCTTGCTACTTACATTGACGGTTACGTTGCCGATAGCTGGAATGGTTTTCAACGCATCACTGACCTGCTGGCGAATCGATTCGATCACGCTTTTGGCCGGGTAGCCTAGTTCAATATCAAGCGAGACATTGCTTCCGTCGATTTTGATATTGTGCACTTCCTTACTGGTGACGTAGTCTTTGCCCGTGGTGGGGTCGATAATTTCCTTGAGGGCGGTTTCTATTTGTTGTTCTGTAATCGCCACGATACAACTCCTTTATGCAGAGCATTTATTTATTGAAATTATTGATGTTAACAAATATCAGGGGAAAGTATCCAGTTTGTTACAATTCACCTTCTCAAATATTCAATATACCGACGATCGATGAACACACGAAAGATGCTGGTTACTTCTGCGCTGCCTTATGCCAACGGCAGCATTCACCTTGGCCACCTGGTGGAATATATTCAAACCGATATCTGGGTACGCTACCAAAAAATGCAAGGGCACACCGTTTATTACGTATGCGCAGATGATACGCATGGTACGCCCATCATGTTGCGTGCCGAGAAAGAAGGTATGACGCCGGAAGCGCTGATTGCCCGTGTGCATGGTGAGCATTTGCGCGATTTCACCGGCTTTCATATCTATTTTGATAATTACTACAGCACTCATTCGCAAGAAACCCGTCAGTATTCGGAAGAAATCTATCACAAGCTGAAAGCAGCGGGGCTCATCAAAATGCGTGCCATCGAGCAGCTCTATGATCCGGTTAAAAACATGTTTCTGCCGGATCGTTTCGTCAAAGGAGAATGCCCCAAGTGCGGTGCGAAAGATCAATATGGTGATTCCTGCGAAGCCTGTGGCGCCGCCTATGCGCCCACAGAATTAAAAAATCCTTACTCTGCGGTTTCGGGCGCGGCGCCCGTGAAAAAAGCCTCCGAGCATTTCTTTTTCAGTTTGTCAGATAGTCGCTGTGCAGATTTCCTGCGTCGCTGGACACGGGAAGCCAATCATCTGCAAGCAGAAGCCGCCAACAAAATGCACGAATGGTTAGGGGAGGCAGGGGAAAACAAGCTGTCCGACTGGGATATTTCCCGTGATGCGCCGTATTTTGGCTTTGAAATACCAGGAGAATCCGGCAAGTATTTTTACGTCTGGCTCGATGCACCGATTGGTTACATGGGCAGCTTCAAAAACTTGTGTTCCCAGCGTGGTATCGATTTTGATGAGTTCTGGCAGAAAAATACTCATACCGAGCTTTATCATTTCATCGGCAAAGATATCCTGTATTTTCATGCATTATTTTGGCCAGCCATGCTGGAAAATTCAGGCTATCGTACCCCGACGCAGATTTTTGCGCATGGCTTTCTCACCGTGAATGGCGAAAAGATGAGTAAGTCACGCGGTACCTTTATTACTGCGGAAAGCTATTTACAACAGCAGCTTAATCCAGAATGGCTGCGCTATTACTATGCTGCCAAACTGAATGGCACCCTGGAAGATATCGATCTCAATTTGGAAGATTTCACCGCACGCGTGAATTCGGATCTGGTCGGCAAGTACATCAATATCGCCAGCCGCTGCGCAGGATTCATCAGCAAACGGTTTGACGGCAAACTGGTTGCTGGGGAAGAATATCGCGTGCTGCAGAAAATGATCGATGAACGCTTTGCTTCCTGGCAGTCTGGCGTTATCGAAAAAGCGTATGAAGAGCGGGATTTTTCTGCAGCAATGCGGCAAATCATGAAGCGGGCAGATGAAGTGAATGAACTGATTCAAGAGCTGGCCCCGTGGGAAATCGCCAAAGATGCTGCGCGCAATAAGGAATTACATCTTGCCTGTAGTTTGGGAATACAACTGTTCTATTTGCTCTCGTGCTACCTGAAACCCATTTTGCCTGCCACAGCGGCGAGAATCGAGCATTTCCTCAATTGCGACTCACTTCCCTGGCCAAAACAAAAAGCCGGGCAAGCTTTATCTACAGTGCTATTGCCAGCAGGACACACGATCAATACCTACCAGCACTTGATGACGCGCATTGATGCTAAACAAATCGATGCCTTGATTGAAGCCAACAAACAGACTATCGCCCCAAGCCCTGATTCACATTCCCGCGTACGACACTCAGAAACGCAACAGCATATACAGCAACGTGTGATTGCACCAATCGCAGAAACCATTTCAATCGAAGATTTCAGCAAGATCGATTTACGTATTGCACGCATTGTCAATGCCGAACATGTAGAAGGTGCAGAAAAATTACTCAAACTCACGCTGGATATTGGTTCAGAGCAGCGCACCGTGTTTGCCGGCATTAAATCTGCTTATGATCCAGAAAAACTCAAAGGGCGTCTCACCGTCATGGTCGCCAACCTCGCGCCGCGTAAAATGAAATTTGGCTTATCCGAAGGCATGGTGCTGGCAGCAAGTGATGGAAGCAGTGGAGGGGGGCTGTATATTCTCTCACCAGACGACGGAGCGCAGCCGGGTATGCGGGTGAAGTGAATCGATGCAATGGGTTACATAAAGTCGCTCAACCCGATAGTTATAAGTGAGTTGTCTTCAGAAGAAAGAAAAAATATAAAGTGAGATGAAATGAAGATGAGAGCAACAAGCTGCAGAATTATTCTAAAAATAATTCTATTGAATGTAACCATTTTATGTTCTAGCTATTTATTTTCTGCAGTCGATTTAATAGCTGAGTCTGGTCAGCCTGCTGCGGGTTTCACATCTGAATATACCTATAACAATCTAATGATTCCCGTTATAGGGTCTTCAGGTCATGTGGCATTTACTGGTGATGCAATTGGCAGAAATAAGTTAAATGCTGTTTGGTCTGGCTTGCCTGGGCAATTAAAAGTAATTATAAAAGAAAACGATTCAATGCCTGGATTTCCAGACAATGTATTTTTTTTCAGCGCATTATCTACCAATACCATCGGTAGCCGATTCTTCGCAATGCAGGCAGAAAGAATTATAGTGACAAAATCAGGGCATGTAGGTTTTATAGCGGAATTAAAAGGAATTGGAGCCATCGGTCAAAATTATCCATTTGGGGTGGTTGCTTACGTTGGCGGAAAGATATACGGGATACTGCGTAATGGGGACCAAGCTCCAGGTTTTTCGCAGGAATACTCTATTAGAGGCATCACAAATTTTGCTTTTACCGATGCCGGCATGATTATTCAAGCAGTAGTCGGAGATCGCAATAGTAACCAAAGTGAACGAATGGGTATATGGTTCTGGAATTTTGAAACACTGGAATTAATTCCTTCGCCTGTAGAAAATTGTAGTTATATATTTTTACCAACCGCGATAAGTTCAGTGAATATTAATCAATCTGGAGAAATTGCTTTTAGTTCAGGCTTGGGGGGAGCTTTGTGCCCATCTGAAACTTTTGGTATTTTCAAATGGGATCAAAAGAAAACCCAGCTGATACTGGCTAGTGGCGACCCTGTGCCAGGTATGGCAGATACAACATTTCATTTGGATCTCGACAACCGAGGCCTGAATATATTTGCCATTAATGTAAATATACTTTCATTCAATGATCAAGGGGAAATAAGTTTTCCTGCAATTTTGCGTAATGCTGCTAATGGCTCCGCAAAAAAAAGTCTATGGATAGCAGATAGTTCGAGTGCAATTAAATTGCTGCTCCTGGAAGGAGAGTTTCTTGCTGAAGATGTGAATAATGCTTTTTTATTACCATTCACTGAGACGAGCTTACCATTAATAGGAAGCAATGGTTCATCAATAGTGCCGGTTAAAACAGATTCTTCTGTAGCGATCTTAACTGGAGCGCCCAGACCATCCCAGCCTTATGCAAACATTAATGAAGCTGGTGTTTCTCAACTTTCTTCTATTTTACAGCTTGCAGATCAACCACCTGGCTTTGGTGACACCTGGTTTTTCAGCTCCTTCTCCAGCATAGCAATGAATAAGGCTGGCCAGTTTGCTTTGAGCGGAGCGGTTGTAGATGCGAACGATACTTCTACGGATGCATTGGGATCTCCCGCTAGTCAGAAGTATGGAATATGGCGTGGAACCAGCAAATCAGATCTTGAACTGGTTGCATATGATGGAATGCCGGTTTTTGTTGATGGCAAAGAAGTGAGCTTTGATTTTGCACTTGGCCATTCTACCAATGGAACTGGTGGAGTTGCTGCTTTCAGTGAATCTCAAATTCTTCATAGTTCAACAGAAGGGGGGCGTGCAACCCAATTAAATGATAGCGGCCAAATAGTTTTTGGAGGCTTTTTGGATGCTGCTAGTGGAGATTTCCGGAGAGGCATCTTTTTAGCTGAAGGTAAAAACAATCAGGAGGAAAGAATCTTTGCGCTCGCCGAGCAAGTATTTCCTGATCTTTTTTCTCCAGCAAATGTTATTAATCAGATTGCTGAAGGATTTCTCTTTCGTTTTTATCCTGCCACCAACACTTATCTGGGCATGAGGAATAAAACAGTTTTTGTCGCTGGGGAACGCTTCGGATCAGGTATTATAGAAGTAGGTCCGGTAGAAAATGTCATTGTATTTCTTGAAGCGCAGTAGGGTAATGGAATAGACTCTTCCTGTTTTACTTGCAAAACAGGAAGAGTCCATAGCCCGCGTAGGGCGCAATCGTTATTGCGCCTTATGATACAAATGGTGCAATGCGCTTCGCTTATTACACCCTACCTACTGATTTCTTTGCGATTGAGTTTATATTCTTTTCACTTATTTTAGGTTAGGTTCGTTTCGTTGCCTGATATAGGTTTTCAGCTTTCTATCCTGCATGGCATTTTCTTCTCCACCAGTAGGTTCACCTCCGCCAGTTTGTCCCGCATTCGAAAGCATGCAGGCAAACATGCAAGCGACCTCAGAAAAGATGCTGCTGCAATGACTTCCTATTCGTGTGCACCTGCACGGACCAACCGAATCATATCCCACCTTGCTGGCATTGCATGATTTGATTAGCCGCTCCACACAATCCATCACGCCATCGACGCTTTGCCAGCCTTCGACAGTACCATCAGTTGATGTTCCATAAACAAACGTGCTCGATTCGCATGTTGAGCTCCTATTCCAGATGCAATTATCTTGATTTTCATAAGCATGCGTAGGGCGCAATCGTTATTGCGCCGAATGATACAACTGGTGCAATGCACTTTCGCTTATTACACCCTACTGCCAGGATAAGTAAAACCAAGGTCACAAACTCTTATGCTGATTAGAAGCGCGATGACGAATCTTGCTGAGAGGCATAACCCAGTTCTTATCAGCCACGCAATATCTTCAACTCGCATGAGCTTATTACCAGGGGCTATAACAATTTACCTAGTAGCTTTCGTCAGCTTCGACCCCGGTATCGTTTCAATCGCCTGAGCAATTGCCTCGATGTCTTGCTCCGTATTATAGGCATGGACAGATGCGCGTACGATGTCGCGCAGGCCACGCGCCTCCATATCCAGCATCGTTGAGCGGAAGGTCGAGGTAGAGACATTGATGCGCCTTGGCTGCCTGGCGAGCAGGCGCTCGATCTCCTTCGAGCCGTATCCATCAAGCGTAAACGTCACAATTCCGGATTTGACGAGACCGCTATCCCAAACTGTCACACCATCGATCGGTGCCAGCCGCTCGCGTAGGTGATCGGCAAGCTGTTGGATACGCGCCCAGAGGTGGTCGATGCCGAGTGCCAGCGCGTACTCAATCGCAGCGCCCATACCGAGCTTGGCAGCGATATTACATTCCCAGTTTTCAAAACGCCGCGCATCATCGCGTACTTCGAATTGGTCGGCCGTTTGCAGTGTCGCTGCATGCAAATCGAGAAATGTGGGTTCAAGCTGCCGGCATAAGTTTCTTTCAACGTAAAGAAAACCCATACCACGCGGTCCGCGCAGATACTTGCGGCTGGTCGCTGAGAGCATGTGGCATCCCATCTGTTGTACATCCAGTGGCAACTGACCCACAGCTTGGCAGGCATCGAGCAAAAACCATACACCAGCTGCTCGGGCTGCTGCACCAATCGCTCCAACTGGTTGCACCGGGCCGCCGTTAGTCGCGATGAGGGGCAAGGAAATAAGCTTTACACGCGGGTCAGTGAGCATATCGTAGAGCGCGTTGACTGAAACCTGATCCTGCTCGTCGTTAGGAATGATCCTGATCTGGACACCGCGCTGCCGTTTCATTTGGAGGTAGGGAATATAGTTGCCTGCATACTCGGTTGCGGCGGTTAGAATCACGTCGCCTCTCGCCAGTGGCAGTGAGTAAAACGCCATGTCCCATGCGCGCGTCGCGTTTTCTACAATCGCGATCTCCCCAGCCTGCGCGTTGAGCAGGCGCCCGATCGCGTCATAGACATTTTCCAGGCGCTCGCTGGCTGCCTCCGCAGCCTCGTATCCCCCGATGAGCGCCTCCTGCTGTAAGTGCTGGATGATGGTATCGAGCACGACGCGAGGCATAAGCGCAGCACCAGCATTATTCAAATGAATGATGTTGTGCGCGCCCGGCGTATCCGCAAGGAGCTGCATGATATTCAGCATGAGATCGTTAACCGGCTTCCACGTCTTTAATCACTGCTTCATCTGCCAATAACGACAGCGAAAGGTCGCAGGTGGGCAGCGGCGACAAAAACCGATGGAAAGTGGTTTTTGGCGGATAGGGTTCTTCCGTCTGCGCACGGCGCACGATTTCCTGTGGCGTGACGAGATAGCCTGGTCGCGTGGCGCTCACTTCGACCTGGTTGTAGTCAAGCAATACGCATGGAACAAACTTGAGCTTGAGCAGGTGTGCGGCCGCGACGCGGTGATGACCATCCATCACTGCCAGACTATGCCGTTCGAGCGTAACCGGAATACGCCAGATCCCTTCATTCTGGATTGTATCGGCCAACGCAATGGCGTGTTGTGGATCGTGGAGTTCGCTCGGCCGAATCCGGCCGATTGGAACGAGATGAATCGAAAGTTTGCGCAACATAACCAGTTCCTTTTTGTTTTTTCTTTTACAGTCGCCGCAGGATTGAGTCAAACCACGCCATCGACAATAACGTGACTGATCCCCATCGAGCAGCGCTCGATACGGGCTTCTATTTGATACACTTCGCGCAGCATCTCGACAGTGATGACGTCCGTGCAAATACCACTCTTCCATGCCTTGCCGGCAGCGACCACCAGTACCTGGTCGGAAAAACGCAATGCCTGGTTGAGATCGTGTATGGCGATGAAAACGATCATTCCCTGCTTACGGGCAAGGGTGCGCATGAAACTGAGCACCTGCACTTGTCGATGCAGATCAAGGGCGCTGGTCGGTTCATCCATGAGCAGGATTTCGGGCTCGCGTGCGAGCGTCTGTGCGATTGCAACCAATTGGCGCTGTCCGCCGGAGAGCTCCCCTAGGTTACGAAATGCGAGCTCCGCAATGCCCAATGTGGCAAGAGCTTGATCGACCTGTATCAGATCAGTTTCTTGCACTGACCAGGAGGCGTGCTGCTTGCGCGCCAGCAGTACGGATTCATAGACAGTGAGTCGCGCGCTCACCGTCGTTTCCTGTGGCATGTAGCAGATACCCTCGACTCCTTTGTGTGCACCATCAAGCAGAACTTTGCCGGGTCCTTTGAGCAGTCCGGCGATACGCTTGAACAGCGTTGACTTTCCAGCCGCATTGGGCCCGATAACCGCAATCACCTCGCCGCCCGAAAAGGTAGGTGTACTGATCCCGGAGACGACCAGTTCTTGACCGTAACCCGCGCCGATATCCTCCAATTGCAGCCTCACCATGAACGCCTCTTGCTTAAAATCAATGAGATGAAAAACGGCACGCCGATCAGCGACGTGACGATACCAATCGGGAAGATAGCCCCCGGGATCAAGGTTTTGCTGACTATCGAGCTCAGCGACAGCAGCAGGGCGCCAGACAGCAGTGATGCCGGCAGAAAGAAGCGTTGATCTTCGCCGATCAGCATGCGCGCAATATGGGGGCCGACCAGGCCGACGAAGCCGATCGTCCCAACGAAGGCCACCGGGAGAGCTGCGAGCAGACTCACCATCATCAACGTTTGCAGCCGCAGCCGCGGCACGTCGATGCCGAAGCTCGCCGCTTTGTCCTCACCCAGGCGTAGCGCCGTCAGCGCCCATGCGCGGTGCACGAAGATGGGCAGCATAACCAGAATCGCTATGCAGGTGATGGCAAGTTTTGGCCATGTGGCCTTGGTAAGGCTGCCCATAGTCCAGAACACCACAGCGGCCACCGCCTGCTCACTCGCGAAATATTGTGTGAGCGCCAGCAACGCATTGAAAGTGAAGACCAGGGCGATCCCGAGCAGCACCATCGTTTCGGCGGTCACGCCGTGTCGCCGGCTCAGCAAGTGAATCAAGAACGCCGCCAGCATTGCCATGACGAAAGCGTTGAGCGGCACGACATATTCCACCATGACCGGAAGCACTTTGATGCCAAAGGCGAGCCCTAAGGCGGCGCCGAAGCTTGCGGCTGCCGAGATACCAAGCGTGAAGGGACTCGCCAGTGGATTATTGAGGATGGTTTGCATCTGCGCACCGGCGAGCGACAGTGCTGCCCCCACAGCCACCGCCATCAGGGCCACGGGCAGGCGAATGTCCCACATGACGACGCGCGCCTGCGCGGATGCGCTGTCCGGCCACAGCAACGCTTGGACAACTTCATCGAGGCTATAGCTCGCCGGTCCGAGTGCAAGATCGAGCAGAACACTGCCCAGTAACAGAATAACGAGCAGTCCGAGCAACCATTGTTTGCGGCGCACGAGGGCACGGTAGGCGTGACGCTGTTCCACTTCCGATATAGGGGTTGCGCTCGTCATTGATCACTCCTGCTCAGGGTTGCGAAATAACCCGGCTGGTAGTCGAAGGGTAAAAATCGCTCGTGTAATTCGCGAAAGGATGCTTCGGGATCGAGATCGGCAAAAAGCGCCGGATGAAACCATTTGGCGAGCTGCTGGATTGCCACAAACTGGTAGGGATTATTGTAAAACTGATGCCAGATCGCATGAAATGCGTGATTCTTGTTCGCGGTGATGTTGGTGTAAGCCGGCCGCTTCGTATAAAACGCGAGCTTGCGCGCTGCTTCGCCCGGATTGGCGCCTGGTCCCACCCCGACCCAGTTTCCATTCGGAACATAGGCCTCCCAATTAGCACTGGTGACGACGACGTGATCGGGATTAGTGGCGATGATCTGCTCCGGGTTTAACTGCCCAAATGTTCCGGGAATGCTGTCCTTGGCAATGTTGCGCCCTCCGGCGAGCTCGACGAATTTGCCGAAGTTCTCGTCGCCGAAGCTGAGACAACAATCGGTAGTGTAACCGCCAATGCGCTCGATGAATACTTTCGGGCGTGATGGCTGGTGGGCGGCGATGACGTCAGTGACGCGCCTGATCTGCTGGGTCCGAAATGCAATGAGCTGCTCTGCGCGCGCTTCCTTGCCGAAGAGCTTACCAAAGAGGCGCAAGGTCGGTTCAGTGTTTTCCATCGGAGCATGACGGAAGTCGACATACACCACCGGAATGCCAAGCGCCGAGAGCTTCTCGATATAACGCGCTTCATCTATGGCGCGTTGTGCTTCAATGTTCAGAAAAATGACGTCGGGCTTCTGTATGATTGCCTGCTCAATATCGAATGCGCCGTCCTCGAAACCGCCGAAGGTGGGGATGTCGGCGATCTTCGGAAACTTCTGACGGTACAACGCGTAGGTATCCGGATCAGCCTGGATCAGATCCTTGCGCCAGCCGATGATACGCTTAATTGGGTTTTCCGTATCGAGTGCCGCGACGATATAGAGCAGCCGCCCTTCACCCAGGAGGACGCGTTGTACCGGCGTACGCACCTGCACCTGGCGCCCGAGGAGATCGGTCACCGTAATGGTACCAGGAGATGCCACCGCTGCTGCTATTCCTTTGGACTGGTTTAAAACAATGAAAAGCGTGGCCAGGAAGCAAATCAATATAAAACTAACCAGCATACCGGCCCATCGATGTTGAAATGTAAATGTCATCGTAAGACTCCTGTAAATAAATACTCGGATTGCTTTTTATTGCCGTGGCGACATTTAGGAGCGTTGGACTGCAACTTGGCTCCGTCTCATGGCCAGAACGGCGATTACCGCCAAGGCATATGCAAAAGAAACAAAGAAATAGGTACTTTCTAACACAGCGATTTGCATTAACCAGCCGCCCAGTGCAATGCCTGCGATCGACGAGAATTGCACAGTGCTTTGCGCGATGCCAAGGACACGACCCTGCTGGAGGCTGTCGGCTGCCCTTGATACCAGTGACATCAGCACGGGCGTCGTGGCCCCCAGCAGAATTCCCCATGCAAAATAAATCGTGATGAATACGCCGATGCTACGTGTGGCGCCGGCAGCCGCCATCAATGTTATGCAGGCGAGGACGATGTAGATCATGCGGCACAGGGCTTCGGATAAGGTTTTTTCCTCGAAGTATCTTGCCCATAGCGAGGCAGACACGACAAAGCCTGCTGCGAGCAAACCGTAGCACAAGCCCACGACCCAGTTGCTCACCTCTAAGACTGCGCGGACATAGAGGGCGAAGGGTGCCTGAGTCAGCATGCGACTCATGAGCAGAAGGCCGATAATAATCAGCAAGCCAAAGATCGGTGATGAACGCCAGAGGGATAACGAACCAGCATTCACCGGCGCATCGGCAGGCTGCGTTGCCGGTGACGCGACCTTCAATGGCGCCACATTAGGTAAACTCAACGCCACGGCAATAGCGCAGATCGCGCACAAGATGGCGGCAACGAAATTGATCCAGAAAAACGTCGCATGGTCGAGGATCAGGCCACCGGCGATGGCGCCGGCCAGCGATCCCACATTGGTCGACACTTGCAAATAGGCAAACAGACGAGCCCGCCGCAAGGGAGATTCGATACTCACGCCATAGGCCTGGGCAGGCGCAATGTATCCAGCACAAGCGCCTTGCACGAAGCGTAGCACCAGGATTGTCCAGACATCAGTCGCATAGGCCAGCGCCAGCTGGGTCAAGGACAGACCCAACAAGGCGCGGATCATCATCAGCTTGTGCCCGTACCGATCACCAATGCGCCCCCAGAACGCGCTTGTTAGCATGATGCCAAGCATTGGTCCAACGTAAACAGCGACACTGGCAAAACTGAACAGCGAATCAGATGAGCTGAGTGCCTTCAGGTGAATAGGCCAGAAAGGACCGCTCATCTCCATAGCCCCCATGGAGACCAGTTGAATGGCAAACAGAATGTGAATCAGGCGCGTCGCTTGATTCGGCGCAATAGCTGTATTTGGCATCAATCAATTTTTACCGTGTGCTATCCCCAGTGGGTTGGGCAAGTAATGCTGTAGCCGATAATTGGAATACTTGAGTAAATGCATTCGCAGCACGGAGCGTGTCGGCCAGGGGTTCTCCATGAACGCCGCTCGCTCCGCTTGCCATAGAGCCTCAGCAACGCGCGGTGCCACGGCATCGAAGGCGCTTTCCGTCTCTTCATGCAATATCTCCCACAAGCGAGACGACGTGAATTCGTATTCGCTTGTCAACAACAGCGCTAATTCGTGCAGGTGGCATACGAAACAAGCATCCAGCACGAACGTACGAACCGGCTCGATATCGTCAGTGAAGACAGTAGGAAGTATCCCAGGATGAACATAAGGCTTGAGTTCATAGCCTCGCTCTAAAAGTAGCGGCGCATAGGTACGGCCGTCGCCAAAGTCACGTATCAGTAAGCTCTTGGGTGTTCCGTCCGGAGAGAACAGGACAGAGGTGTTCTGTTGATGCGCTTCAAGTCCAATACCGTACAGCAGATAAATGGCAATCACGGGACGCGTGACGGTGCGCGCATACTGTCTGAACCAGGTTTCCACATGTTCCTTGCTCCATTGCTCGCTATTGCGCTCGATTAGCTCGGTAATAAGCGGCCGACCGTTCGATGGCGACCTTGCGAATAAGGTAGCCACGGTGATGGGCAGCAAACCATCCGTTCGCTCGAATGCTTCTTTACTCGCGCGATAGGCGACCGACAAGTGGCGTCCTGGTCTGTCTTCCTGCTTCACGGCATGTTTGTAATGAAACGCGACCTCCTCTGGGAAGATGTCGAGTGTTTGCTCGAACCCGTTTTCATCAGCCAGAATACGTTTGATCACCGTACTGATACGCGGCCCCATATGGATTGATTTGGCTTGCAGACTGCGCTGTTCGCTGGTCAACCATAGTGCAAGAGGCAGTTTGATGAACGGTGCCATTTTCGGCTGCAGAGGTGCCATGGTGCGGAAGGACATGGTCGGCAGCGTCTCGATATCGGGGCCCTCCAGAATCAATATCCCTTCCTCGATCTCTACTGCATATTCCTGCTTCACATAATGTTCGAGATGCCAGGAATGAATCGGCAAAGGTAGCCAGTCCTGTTCATTTAACTGTCGTGCGTGCAAACCTTCTTTCCATCGCGTCCACAGCACCGGGAATTGATCAGCGAACCATTGGTGGTAGCTATGAACGTGCGGCATACGCTCCATATATGCCATATCCGAGCGTAATGCAGCAATACGCACGACGACCACGGCGTTGAACTCCGGCGACAGGGTTGCCACTTCCTCTGGACTAAGGTCAGGTTTGGATTTCCAGGTCGGATAGAACGGATGTCCTTCCAACGAGCCCCATTGATCCAGCAGCGTAGCCGCCTCTGCAAGTGTAGTCTGGCGGCGCAGATAGTCGATAAAATCATCGGCATCAGTTAAACCGATGCATTCGTTCAACTGCGCATTCCATGCCTCACGGTAGATCCGGGCAAGCGCATCATTGGCGATGCTGTTGGCCATATCCACCTTAAGATCCTCAACCCCTTCGTCGCTCGGAGAAAAATCAAACTGATCACGCAACAAATCGATTAGTTGATGTGGCATATCGATGGTGTTTATGGCACCATCAGACTCGATCATGGTGATCGAGCCGCGATTGATGAAAGTATCCGCCGGAGCAGACCATAGGTCCTCAAAAAAGAGGATAGCATGCTTGTTCCAAAGTGGCAGCCATGCGCAGCGACTCTGCGGGACGAACACCAGCAAGTTCTTGTCAATGATCTTCTCGGCGAACAGGCAGCGGACAACGCGCCGCAAGGCGTTGCGCCGGGCAAATGTCATGGCACCATTCTTGTGCTCAGCATAGAATGCATTGTCGGGTTGCAATAAAGTTAGATCGTTTTTCATTGTTACCACATCAGGTCGGCCAGGTTTCGGGGAAGTAGTCGAGCGCAGAACTGCGCAGCCCACCCATGTAAGAAACGTTCCAGTGGAATATCTCTTCAAGGTGCGGCACTTTCACGTTCAGTCGTGTTGCCATCTTGACGAGCAAAGCTAAACCATAAGCCACATCTTCGTGAAACGCGCGACTTTCCTTGTCGATGACATACCCTCTGTCGTCAACCGCCGGGATTAGCGGCGCCTGAATCGAGTCATAGGCTTGGTTGGTGCGCAGCACTGACAACATCGTGCGGGGGTCACGTATCTGGTCTTCATAGGCTTCGGTAATCTCTTGCTTCAAGGGCTTCACCGAGGATAGGTCCACGCCCAGGCATTGCTCAATGGCTTTGCATAAAGCTTGACTTTCCTGATCGCTGCGCTCCAGGAAATATGCGCCAAGCTCGGGGCAATCCGTCCACCAGCAAATGGGGGAAGAAAATGACCTGTTGTGCCACTGCCCATAAGGTCCGATCAGTCCGTACACTACTGAAGGATGCATGATGGGGTTGCCGGGCGTCAAGGTGATTTCCAGATAGTGGGCTAGCAACTCAACAGGAGAAGTATATAGCCTTTGCAGATGCTCTAAAAGAGTGAGGCGCGCCGCTTCGCTTTCACGCACATGCGTGCCGATATAAAGTGTGCTCTTTGCGCCGCCCATCCTGATCGAGACGCCCGGCTGCAGATCATAGGCAATGTGGGGTACGTCCTTCATACCCCAGATGACGACGTTCGGCCGAGTTGCTAATGCTTTTTCGGCAAGCCAATCGAAGCCACAGAAACCAGGGATGGCTCCCACGTAGACCGGCTTGTTCGCTGGCAGGCTGGAGGCAATTGCGTGCAGCAGCTCCGGCCTCCCGTGCGCGGGTACTGTAATAATGACGACATCCGCTTCACCAAGAGCATGTTCCGGATTGCTCGTAACGATGTCTGGACGGGCGGACAGTTGATTTCCATCTGGTAGAAAAGCAGTGATACTTCCCTCACCATAGCGAGAGTGGTCTAATACGTCCTGGCTGCTCGTGAGCAACGAGACGCGCACGGCGGGAATCTGCTTGAACAATACGGCGTTTAGATGACCAGTTCTGCCACCGCCGCAAATGGCGACATTCAGTGGCTTCATGATGCGGATCCTACCCTTTCATGGCCACTCACGCCACGCTCGGCTAAGAACAGCCGTGGAACCGCCCGCGGCACTTCATTCGAGCTTTCCTGGCCGAACCACTCATCTAGTTTTTCCCAGATTTCTGGATCGAGAAGATTACGCTCTTTCAACCAGCTCTCGTTGAATACGGTGTGGAGATATTTCTCACCGCCATCGGCGACTGCAATCACGATGTTGCCGTCTATCAGACCCGCATGAAGGAACTCCAGAGCCTTATAGATGACGCCGCCGGTAGAGCCCCCAACGAGCAGCCCTGTGCGCTGGGCGATGTATCGAGCAGTTTCGAATGCTTGGGAATCGGTGACCTGAACTCCTATGTCAATACAACTGTAGTCAAGTACTAGACCGACGGTGTCACCCTTGGGGGTACCTGTTCCGGACTGATAATAAGGATGTCCCGGTTGGCCGAAAATAATCGATCCCGCAGGCTCGACGGCAATCGTTTTGGTGCGGGGATTATGCAATTTCAACCCTTGTGCGATCCCCGTCATCGAACCGCCTGTTCCCACGCAGCCCACGTAAGCGTCGATGCCGCCGTCGATCTCGCTAATGACCTCCCGTACGAAATCGAAATATGCGCCCGCGTTGGCTACGTTGTCTGATTGATTCATGAAGACTGCGCCGGGAAGCTGGCTCGCGATCTCTGCCGCCAAGCGTTGGCGCTCGACGACAGCCACTTCATCCTCGCGATAGTCCCCCTCGACATAGCGAATCTCCGCGCCGAGCGCACGCATCACTGCGATTTTGTCCTGGGCCGCATGGTGATCGACCACGGCGATAAAATGCAGTCCGAATTCGATCGCCGCAATGGCCAAACCAATGCCAGTATTGCCGGACGAAGACTCCACCACGATACCGCCTGGTTTGAGTCGCCCCGATTTGAGCGCCGCAACGATCATGTTGCGGGCCATCCTGTCCTTGATGCTGCCACCCGGATTATTCTTCTCGATCTTGATCAGCAGGGTAGCGTTCTTCCCAGGAATCGGAAAAGCAAGCATGGGAGTATTGCCAATCAGATCGGTCACTTTATTCAGTATCATAGAGTCGCTCCATTCGTTAGTCAGGGGAAAACTCCATTCCGCCCGCGGTGTTGTAAGTTACAGCGATTCGACGCGGCATCGGATGGCGGTGAAATTCATTCTCAAGCAGATCCATTTGGTAACCAGAGGTGTTAGCGTAAACCAGCAAATCGCCAGCTTGCGGCATGCTCTCGAAGTCAATCAAACGGTTCGTAATGACATCCTCATCCAGACAGCTGTGCCCGGCGATGTAGGCACGTGTGGGAACATTTTGGCTTGCACAGGAAGCTGCGCGCGAAACCAGAATCGGATCAACCAGGTATTCGGAAGCGAACCAGGTTTCGCAGGCGCTGAAGCTGCTTCCTTCCACGAATATCACATTATTCCCATCTGCCTGGGGTTTGATGCAGGTGATTCTGAACATGGAAATGGCAGTTTGATCGACAAGACAGCGCCCCGGCTCGATTGCTAAAACAAGATCCATTGTCTTGAGATATTGTGCGATTGACAGACCGTTCGCACACGGCGATTCAAGCAGCCGATGCAGCCATTCACAGGCATTAATCCGACCACCGTAAGCATAAAACGATGCGGGAACTTTGCCGTTACGATAATGCTCACTGCATTGGCTGCGCAAGAATGCCTCGTACTGATCACTCTCCACATACTGGATAGGCAAACCACCCCCGATATCGATGATTCTGGGGCGCAGGTCCAGACTACACGCCGCATCGACGTAGGCAGTAAGTTCGCGTAATGCCTGGGCACGGGTTTCATGAGCGTAACCGCCCAGATGAAAATGAAACCCTTCGAAAGCAAACTGTTCCCTGAGCTGCGTAAGTCTGCGTAGACACTGCAATAAATCATCACCACTCATTCCAAACCGGCTCGCAGTAGCTAAGGCAGGCCGGTAGCGAAGCAAAAGCCGCGCTTTGCGAGGCGACGAAGCAAGCGGTGCAAGCCTGCGGACACATTGCTCGAGTGCAGAAAACTCTTCAATGGAATCGATCGAAATCAACGAAGCGTTGGTGACGAGTTCGGCATGGAATTCCGGTGTCTTTGCCGGACCCGTTGCGCAGATCCGTGAAGGATCTGCCCCTGCAGCGAGGGCATCTCGCAATTCATAAATGCTAGACACATCCACGCCTATACCGGACTCCACCGCAGCGCGAACGAGCGCTAGCGATTTGTTGACCTTGGCACCGTAGAAGATTTCAAAGCGCAGCGCATGTGCATGAAGGATGGCTCGAAACGCATCAACATTTAACTGCAGAATATGCGGCCAAATGACATGGAGGGGAGATCCATACCGATCAACCAGATCCAGGAGCGTGTGAGGTGACGAATAAACGATGTCTGTTATACTTTGATTGAGAATTGGCGGTAGTGCGATTGGGATCGAGGCACGTATGTGCTCGGCTCCGTTCTTCATCTGTAAGAAATTGTCTTGCATTGACAGTGCCTCCCAACTCAACTTAAAAGTCGACTGTAGCCGATACCAGTACGGTACGCGGCATGCCTAACGACAAAGTGCTGAAAGAGGCCACACCTGACCAGAAGTTGGTATCAAACGCATTAAGAACATTGGCCCGCAAGGTTGCGGATTTTCCGACCACCTTAGTACGGTAGCGTGCGCCAAAGTCAAAAGTGGTCCAAGAAGGCACACTTTGCGTATTCGCCTGATCAACAAATCGTTTGCCAGTATAGTTAAGGTTCCCGGTCAAGGTGAACCCAGGCAGTAGCCACGGCATATCCCATTCGGCACCCAGATTAGCTTGCAATGACGGCACACCGACCGGCGTGTTGCCCAACGTAGCGGGGTTGTTGGTTTTCGTCAACTTGGCATCGAACAGTGCTACGCCACCCATCAGCCGAACGCCTGATACGGGTTCGCCAAACATGGTAAATTCCAGACCTCGATTACGCTGCTCACTATCAACTCCAAAGACGTTGCCAGTGAGCTGACCAATGGGTCTTGAAATCTGGAAGATACTCAGCGTGGTGATCAGGCGGCCATGATCGATCTTGACGCCAAGTTCGAGTTGCTCTGATCTGATGGGTTTAAAGACCTGACCAGCATTAACTGCGGTCTGTGGCGCAATGTCACCCTTGCTCAACCCTTCAATACGGTTGAAGTAGAACGAGACGTTTTGCCAAGGACTGGAGACGTTTTGCCAAGGCCTGAAGACCACGCCCACCAGCGGCGTGATGGCGCCCTTGTTAAAGGTAGACGTGACGGCACCCGTAGTTGGATCGAAATTTTCTGATTTAATCTGCTGCAGGCGTAAACCGAGCGTAAGCAGCACCCGATCGTTGGCTATAGACATCGTATCGGCCAATGCGCCTCCGTAGAATAAGGTCTCCGAGACCTTCGGCACCGAGGCAGGCTTAGCTATGTCTTGGCGGGGACTCGCAACCGGAGAATACATATTCGACAATACTGCCGTACCGCTGGTAGAGGCCCGATCCAGGCTATCATGATAACCAGTTCCCTGAAGCGTCACAGTGTGGTGAATGGCACCGGTATTGAACCGGGCGCGCACCCCGGCATCGGCGCTGAAGCGGTTGACCTCGAATCTGAAATGCACCGGCAGTGCGCTGGTATCGCCTGCGGCATTCAGAATCTTTGGCGTCTGATCGGACAGTCGGTCCACCGATGTGTGGGCGCCACCGACATTACCAAACAATGTCAGCTTGTCAGTGAGATCGTATTCGGCCTTGAATAGGAGCGACTGGTCATCGATCTTTGAGAAGCCCCAGGGTTGGGTCACGTTGCGCCGGCCATTAGGTGCGGACGGTACGGCAACTCCCGCGGCCACCAGGAACGGGCGCGACGGTGCATCGAACTTCTCATACTGGCCGATGGCGTCAATCGTCATCCTGAGGCGTTCGCCCTGATAGTCGAGCGCTATGGCACCGACATCTGCCTGACGGAACTGGTTGTCCAGCAGCGTATCTCCCTGATGATGACTGCCGTTGAGCCGTATCCCGAACTGGCGATCCGCCCCGAAACGCCGGCTGACATCGAGGTGTCCGCCTCCCTGCGTGCCTGACAAGTAGTTGCCCGTGAGTCGGGTCAAATCGGTCGGGGATGCGCGCTTAGGAACGATATTAATGACACCACCGATACCGCTGTTCGGAGAGATGCCATACAGCAGGGCGCCAGGTCCCTTGATCACCTCGACGCGCTCGGCGTACTCAGTAAATACCCGAAAGTTAGGCGCCACGCCGTATTGTCCATCGAAAGCAAGCTCTCCCAGGTTACCTTCGCCGATTGGAAAGCCACGAATAAAGAACGAATCGACCACCCCACCCCTCTGACCGGTCGAGCCGACTGAAGGATCTCTGGACAAGACGTCGGCTGCCGTAATTGCCTGCCGATCCTGGATCAGCTGCGATGTATAGCTGCTCATGCTGAAAGGCGCCTTCATGATATCCGTATTGCCGAGCACCCCGAGTCGCCCGCCGCGCGCAACTTGTCCGCCAGCATAGGGCCGCGGAAGCGAATCAGGATTTTTCGTCTCGACTTTTACCTCAGGGAGTGTCGGCGGGTCTTCGGCAGTCTCTTGCTTTGCCTCTGGCGCAGTTTGTGCATGAACATGATCGATGAATCCCGTAGTCAATAGGCCAACGAAAACCATGCGCATGGTAAAAATCAGCGGCTTGCGAAGTATGGAAATGTGAGCGCACGAAGGCGGGCAATAGAAGCAATCTTGCACAGCACAATGTTTTTCTTTTTCTTGAAAGAGTATTGACATGTTTTTCTTTTCTTGAAGAGCATTGGCTGGCGATAGCTGGCTGGTGCGGTTATTAGTTTATATATGCAGACAGCATTGAATTGTAATTAGCAATCATTCTCATGTAAAGCTGATTAGTAATTATTCTCATGTAAAATTGAAATTTTGAGGGGGCACGCTGATCGGGCCCGTTTGAAAAAGCTATTCAAGCTCAATGGTCCGATCTCAATCGATGCGTGGATCGAATTCTGCTGTCACTTCTTTACGAGCAACTCTCTCATCTTCGAGTACTTCATCGGTGAATACTCAGCCTACATTGTTGAGATTCTTCAGAAATTACAAGCCAATAGTGAGCGCAATACTTAACCCTTCTTCAGTCAACCGGGCCACCTGTAAACTATGCTTGCAGGTTCTCTCCGGCCTTCAGCAACCGTTATCTTGCGCGTCGAAGTGCGGTAGGGCGAACAAGCCCGCGTAGGGCGCAATCGTTATTGCGCCTTATGATACAAATGGTGCAATGCGCTTCGCTTATTACACCCTACCTACTGATTTCTTTGCGATTGAGTTTATATTCTTTTCACTTATTTTAGGTTAGGTTCGTTTCGTTGCCTGATATAGGTTTTCAGCTTTCTATCCTGCATGGCATTTTCTTCTCCACCAGTAGGTTCACCTCCGCCAGTTTGTCCCGCATTCGAAAGCATGCAGGCAAACATGCAAGCGACCTCAGAAAAGATGCTGCTGCAATGACTTTCTATTCGTGTGCACCTTGCACGGACCAACCGAATCATATCCCACCTGCTGGCATTGCATGATTTGATTAGCCGCATCCACACAATCCATCACACCATCGACGCTTTGCCAGCCTTCGACAGTACCGTCAGTTGATGTTCCATAAACAAACGTGCTCGATTCGCAAGTTGAGCTCCTATTCCAGGTGCAATTATCCTGATTCTCATAAGAACAGCCGGGGGATACCCCATAAGAAGACTATAAGCCTTTGATATAGGATTCTTTTTCCAGATCAGTCTATTCTCCAGGATCCAGACTGAAATCATAACTTGAGCTGTTATCAAAATACCATTAGTCCGGATAGCCACTCAACGTAATATTGGGCGACATATTACATATTCGATAGTCAGCAGCGTGGCTATTTGTGATAGGTAGGCTTAGCAATATGCCAAATATTATAAATTTCGCTAATAAACTCATCATTTTTCTCGTTTTATTAGAATCTTACAAAACATCATGATTTATAGCGGCACTTAAGCCGTAATCTGAATGCTAAATCGTAATTTTCTTTGCTTAATCCGGTTATCTTTCTGATATCAGGATCAAATGGCGAGAACTTTCGATGCATACTCATGGACAAAATAAAAACACCCATTAATGCTAATCGCCTTGGAGGCGCCAAGAATAAAGGCAGCAAACTTATCTTGCTGAATATTGGGAATTAAGAGTATTCCTACAGGGTATTTGACTGACTACGGGTGAAGCAGAATGATGGAATAGATGGCAATCTTATAAATCAATTCATTGATTATCAATAACTATACTCACAACATGGGTCGGCAGTAATTCAGTTGGCTCAGTAGGGTATTGATGAAAATAGGTCATATGAGAAATGCACACTAGCATACGAAATCAGTGTTTATCTATCGTAGTTCCTTGTTTTAATGAAGGGGATGGTTTAAATGCTTTTTTCAGCAGGCTGGAATCGGTATTAACCGAACTCGGCAAGTATGACTATGAAATTGTTTGTATCGATGACGGCAGCCGCGATAACACACTGGAAGTGCTATGCCGGCATGCAGAACGTAATCCACATATTATAGTTTTAGAATTGTCGCGCAATTTTGGTAAGGAAGCTGCACTGACAGCTGGCATTGATGCGGCAAGAGGGGATGCGGTGATACTTTTAGATGCTGATTTGCAGCATCCGCCTGAATTGATTGTAGAAATGGTGAGAAAGTGGGAGAGTGGCAGTGATGTGGTTTTAGCCCGACGCAAATCACGGGAAACGGATCATCCTTTGAAGCAGTTTTTTACACAATGGTTTTACCAACTGCATAACTGGATATCTGAGTGCACTATTCCTCGAGATGTTGGCGATTTCAGGTTAATGGATAAGCGAGTAGTCGAGGCATTAAAGCACTTGCCTGAGCGCAGGCGCTTTATGAAAGGTCTATTTGCCTGGGTGGGATTTAGGCAAAGTGTGGTTGAGTTTGTGGTTGAACCGCGTAAGTCGGGGAAATCGTCTTTTACTGTGCGTCGTTTATGGGCATTGGCACTGGAAGGCATTACTAGTTTTAGTACGGTTCCTCTGTCTGTATGGATATATATCGGTTTCTCTGTGGCAATGCTTGCATTGATTTATGGTTGTTGGATCATCATTAAAACCCTCGCATTTGGAATTGATGTTCCCAACTACGTCTCGCTACTAGCGGCAGTACTTTTTCTTGGTGGTATTCAATTAATGGGAATTGGTGTATTGGGTGAATATATCGGACGAATTTACAGTGAGAGTAAGCAGCGACCGGTGTATATCATCAGACAACGTTATGGTGGGAAAAAGCAGGATACTTAACCGAGAAACTGGGCGGCAATTTATAGGTTTCTCTGTGATTGGTGTAGTAAACACGCTTATTCACTTGATGATTGTCATTGGATTGGTTGAATTGCTTTCTATTCATCCCGCATCCGCTAATGGTGTGGCATTTATCGGTGCTAATCTTTTTTCTTTCTGGGCAAATAGTCGCTGGTCATTTCGGGTTATAGCCACTAGCCAACGTTATATGCGTTTTTTAGCAGTATCCATCGTAGGGTTGTTTGTTTCAATCCTCGCTATTAACGTAAGCGAAGCTTTGCAACTGCACTATCTGGCAGGGGTATTGCTATCTTTTGTTTTCCTTCCCCTGATAACTTTCCTGGCGCACAGAAATTGGACATGGAAAACCTGGGGTTGAGGATTAATGTACCCTGTTGGGAGCGAACACTCATTCATCCTGCTACTGTGACTGTCCTTTTGGCAGTCATTTGTTTAGGGCTGCATCATAGCGCCTTATCAGGAGGTTGGCGATTCGATGATGGCGCGCATTTGTATTTTGCTGCGCTGTATTCGCCATGGCAGTATTTTTTTGTGCCTGAAATCATGCGTGAGCAATCATGGGCGCATATTACACCGTGGAACGCATTCTTCTATGAAATAGGGCTGCCCTTTTTTGGATTAAATCCAGCGGGTCATTATGTGCATTTACTGCTTGTTCTCTGGCTGACGTCTGTAGCCACATTCTTTTTATTGCGCTTGTGGTTAACTTCCTTGTTGGCGTTAATGGGAGCAGTTCTATTTCTTGCCATGCCAGCTACCGGTGCAATAGGGCAGATGTTGATGACTGGCCATTACGCTTATGGCTTACTTTTTTCAGTTCTGACATTTTATTTTTTTGCACGCGGTGTGCGTGAGAACAAAATTAATTTTTCGTTACTGTCCGCAGGATTTTATGCTCTCGCTTGTTGGAGCAAAGAGCTGTATGTGCCCATTATTGGCATTCTGATTTTATGGCCGGAGAGCAATTGGAAAGCACGCTTTAGTCATCTTTGGCCAACGCTGTTTGTAGCTTTTCTCTATACCATTTTCCGCCTGTTAGTTTTGCATGGTATTGGTGGGTACGGCAATCCACCGTTAACAGGTACGCTCTCAGTTTCCGATATTTTAGCCGGACTATTTTCTAATCTATTTGGTAGGGAATGGAATGGGGGAGTCATCGTAGTTTATCTCTGCCTATTGATATTGCTCGCGATTGTTAGGCAAAAACAAAGATTTAATCTCCTTTTTCTGCTGGGCAGTATAGTCGTTGTTTTCATTCCGATTATAGCTATGCTACAGAGAGGCTTCGCTGATGCGATATCCCCTCGGCTATTATTGCTAGCTGGCTGGTCATTGGCTGTATTGATGGCCTGGCTCACGAGTTCAAGCAGGTTGCATACGATGACCTTGATGATGGTGGCAGCAGTTTTCGTTTTTTCTCAACAAAAGATTACTGTTCAAGTTGCCAAGACAGCAAAAGTGATGGAAGAGCAGAGCCGCTTCTTGCTTGAAGAGAAAGAAGGAAGTGTGTTGTTGCCGCTCAATTTTGGCGGCCTTCACTATCTTGAGTCTATTCGAAAAGCAAATATTCTTATGGGCCGGGATAATCCACCTATTTTTCTTCAGGATGAGGAAGAGCTGATAGATTTGGGAGAAAAAGCCGGCTCAGAAGTTTATCAATTTAATGATCAATGCCAATGTATTCAGCTAATGGGACAAGAACGTTATCGGGATCATGTAGACCGCTTTCGTTCTAGACTGGCTGCGGGCACAGACCAGTTTCTAAGTATATTTCTTGAGATTCAAGATCAAGGGGTTCGTAAACTGCTCCGCTGGAAATTTTCAGGTGCTGAAGGAGATTTGAATCTTTATATTCGTGAATATGATGCGCTCTCTCTTCCTCCTTCGGGGGAGCTTATATTTGGATTGGATATTACTGGTCCCGCAAAAGAAGATTTACAAGTCTATGTTCACCTCGCTTCTCCTGAAGGTTGGATTGCAAGATCTCCTCTTCTCACGATAAACCCAGTAATCACTAATCAAGTCTCCTGGAACGGAAAATCCGCAGTAGAGTGGTCTCGACAGAAACAGGAAAAATAAACCGGGCCGACAAAGTCAGGCTTGATTTAGAAATGGAATTACACCACTTTTTTCTCCAGTCATACGCTAGAAATAATCCTGCCTTTTTAATGTACTACTGTATAAAAATAATCCTTAAGTATTTATACGTATTTACTCACTTTCATAATTAGAGTTAACTAGTATAGAAAATTTATGGATATCTATCTAAATATAATCAATTACTTATTTTAATATGCTGGAGCGTCGATCATTGTGATTATTGACAATAACTTCGATACGCATTCGGGCTGCAGAGTAGAAAAAATAAGGTAACTCAGTAGCTGGATTGCTTCGATTGTAACACTCTCTCGTTTTAAATTGGCATTGACGCTGCACATATACAAAAGGAGATCAATCATGCAGCGATTAGTCCTTACACTTTGCGTAGGAGTGCTTGTAGTTATCGTTCCTGTACCAAGTAACGCCGAGCCAGTAGTGGTGACAATGTGTCCAGCGGTGAATTCTCAGAACCCTGAGCAGAATTTTGCAATTGTTCCTGGTTTTGAGAACTGTAGCATCCACGCTCAAACTAGCTGTGAAGGAAAAAAAAGAAAAGGAAGCTGCGAGCTTTTACCTACTTCCCCAGTTACCGGTTGGAAGATGCATTCTGACAAAAGCGGCAGCAAGGTCACCGCGAAATGCGTTCCGATAGCAGTTTCTGAGAAAAATGATGAACGAATGCTTAAGGTCGTCTCAAACGACAATAAAAGCGGTGTTTTTCTGGAACTACCAAACCTGAAGTCTGATGCCAGGCGTATTCACTCAACATGGGTATGGGTCAGGAGCGGTCAAGTTACTATAGCGCGGCAGGGTGGAAATACACGACCTGCATCATCGAGTACTAAAGTAAATGGATGGGAGCAGCCGCGGATCTGTACCAATAAAGCAATGCCAACTGATTCTATCGTTATCGACAATCAGGTGAAGGGATGAAGTAGATTCGAGGTAGATCGGATAGAAATGCGTGACATTCCTTAGCAAGCAGTGCGTAAAAAGATAATAGCCTCATTGAGGTAATTGATTCCATCTCCAAATCAAACTTGACGCAAGAGCGAACCGCGGACAGTATAAATAATACGGCAAGGAGAAGCCGACAAAGTCGGGTTTGATTTAGAAATGGAATAAGATGACGAAATATCAGTTAAGTCTAAAATTTTTCTTTGTTTTTTTCGATCAATAAAGTAATCGTGACAGAATTCCAATTTATCACTGAATGGCGTATCAGTGCTCCTTTAGCTGAGGTGTACGACGCTATTACCCATTGCCTTGATTGGCCCACATGGTGGCGGGGCTGTAAAAAAGTGGAAAAACTTGTTATTGGCGATGCGAATGGGGTAGGGAGTGTGCATCGTTTTATCTGGAGAGGGCGAATTCCTTATCGGCTTACTTTCGATATGCTCATAACGCACGTTGTGCCGTTTGCGTTAATAGAGGGACAGGTCAGCGGTGAAGTAATGGGAATTGGACGGTGGAATTTTTTTCATGAAAATGGTGTGACTGTAGTGTGCTATGAGTGGCAGGTGCGTATTAATAAGTTGTGGATGAATCTCATTGCCCCGCTTGCGCAGCCTTTGTTTAGATGGAATCATCACCAGGTAATGCGGCTGGGTGCAGAGGGATTGGCGCACTTGTTGAATAGTAGACTAGAATCCGTTCACACTTCGACAAGCTGAGCGTAAATGGTGTTGCTGACTTTACACTACGGATGCTGCACTTCGCTTGTCTTGTACTTCATCCTGCTCGGCGATTTACTCAGAACTTCCCTGAGCAGTCTTTTCAGCAAAAAAAGTTTCTACGTCAGCTAAATTGCGGGTACGTTTCATGGGTGGCAGACTCTGCCAGATACGCTTGCCATAGGATTGAGTGATCAGACGTGGATCACAGATCATCAACACACCTCGATCATTCTCATCCCGAATGAGGCGACCGGCACCTTGTTTCAAGTTGATGACGGCGCGAGGCAGTTGATATTCCATAAAGGCATTGCGACCTTCTTTATTGATTTTTTCGATGCGTGCCGAGAGTACCGGATCGTCCGGTGAGGCAAATGGCAACTTGTCGATGATCACCACTGAGAGCGCTTCACCCCGTACATCGACACCTTCCCAGAAAGATTGACTGCCGATGAGAATGGCATTTCCTAACTCACGGAAGCGGTCCAACATCGTGGTGCGTGATCCCTGGCCTTGCAGCAATAGCGGAAAATCAAGCTGCTCCCGTTCGAATGTTGCCTGTAATAACTCATAAACCTGCTGCATCGCGCGCAAGCTGGTACATAAAAAGAAGGCACGACCACGACTTGCCCGCAGTACTGGCAATGCAGCCTTGACGACGCATTCGGTATAGTTGCGGTCATTGGGATTAGGGAGTTGAACAGGAACATAGAGCAGAGCCTGATTCGAAAAATTAAATGGACTGCTCCAGCAGATTGACTGAGCCGTTGCTAACCCCATCGCCTGATGGTAATGGGAAAAATCATTTTTGACTGCCAAAGTTGCCGAAGTAAATATCCACGCACGTGGCGAAGCGTTTAATTGTTTATTGAATATTTCAGCGATAGACAATGGTGTGGCATTGAGCTGCAAGGCATGATTGAACGTTTCCACCCAGCGGACATAGCCTTCGTTTTCAATTTGCTCGCACCAGCGTTTGATACTGGCAAGAATAGCAGCAGCCCGGCGCCAACAGTTTTCTAACCCTTGTGAGCGAACTCCTTGATTCTCAAGCAGACTGACAAGTAGCGTGAGTTTTTCCTGTAGAATAGCGAGCGTATCCTTGAAGTCAGTATTTTGCATCACTGCAGCAGACGGCAGGCGTGTGTTTTCTCCAGCTATGGCTAAACGTAAATCACGAGTTGCCTTTTCCATGGCAACCACTGCTTCGGGGAGAGGAGTAAAGTCTTTGGCATTGAGCAAGGCCTCAATTTCGGTGTCGCGCGCAAGCTCCAACAATTGACTGGTACTGACCGATTCACCAAAAAATAGACTGGCAACTTCTGGTAATTGATGTGCTTCATCAAAGATGACCGTGTTGCAGGCAGGTAATAGCTCTGATAGCCCTTCATCGCGCAACATCACATCAGCAAAGAACAAATGATGATTGACCACGACAATATCGGCTGAGAGCGCATGTTTGCGTGCTTCCATAACAAAGCATTGTTTGTAACTCGGACATTCTGAACCGAGGCAGTTATCTCGTGTGGAAGTTACATGCTGCCATATGGCCGCATTCTCTGGAACTTTGCTGAGCCCGCTTTTATCACCATGATGGCTCGTCTTGGCATAGCGTTCGATTAGTCCTAGATATTTGACTTCCTCACGCGATGCGAAACTAAGGTGATCAGATTGTAATGTTCTTTCCAGATGGTAATGGCAGATATAATTAGCTCGACCTTTCAGCAGCGCAACAGTGACAGGGACTTTCAGTGCTGCACGAACAGTAGGAATATCCCGATTAAACAGTTGATCTTGCAATGTTTTAGTGCCGGTGGAGATGATCACTTTGCCGCCCATCAATAAGGCGGGTACCAGGTAAGCAAATGTTTTTCCGGTACCGGTACCGGCTTCTGCTACCAGCACACCATGATGTTCAATCGTATTTTCAATGGCTTGCGCCATTTGCAATTGCTGAGTACGAACCCGGTATCCTGGTATGGTATGGGCTAGCAGGCCATTCTCAGAAAAAATAGTAGCAAGATCGGACATGAAAAAAATTTTGTCAGCTAAAATAATACTCTTTTATTTGATGAAACCGAATTGTGAACTTTCACTTAATGCTCATGATGTGAAATGATAATCTTAATCTCACCTTTATATCATCCCTATGATGTGGATAGGCTGAAAACCTGACTATAGCAAGCATCGCCTGAAAAAAGATTTTCAGGATGACTACACGTGTAATGAACAATTATTTTATTCAAATTCTCGTTTCTTTCATTGTACTCAGTTCATCTGTCGTCGTGATTGCAGCTGAACAGTTGGATGACTCAAAAAAGAATCTACCGGTATTTATCGAGGCTGACCTAATGAAAGGTTACCCTCGTCAAGAAATAGAAGCCATAGGAAAGGCTAAATTGCAGCGCGGCGATCAAGTTATCTCAGCCGAGCATATGAAATATTTTCCTGCTACAAAAGATACGGTGATTGAAAGTAAAGTACGGCTTGAACGAGAGAACGATGTACTGGATGGAACTAATCTCAGATTGAATCTTGAAAGCTTAATTGGAGAGCTGGGTCAGCCGAGTTATTATTTAAAAGAAGGAGGCGGGCGCGGGAGTGGGAGTTTATTTTTGTTTGAAGGAGAAGATCATTACCGGCTAAAAAAGGGTAGTTATACGACTTGCCCAATCGAAAACAATGATTGGTTCATCCGAGCGGAAGATTTGGAAATTGATCAAGAGAAAGAAATAGGTACTGCACGTCATGTCACTGTTGCATTCAAGGATGTACCCTTTCTTTATTTACCGTGGATGAATTTTTCCTTTAGTGGTAAACGAAAAACAGGTTTTCTTGCGCCCGTTATGGGTAATACGGCGCGAAGCGGTGCGGAAGTTTCCTTGCCTTTTTACTGGAACATCGCGCCTAATTACGATGCAACGATTACGCCACGTGCTATGAGTAAGCGCGGCATAATGTTCGAAAATGAGTTCCGCTATATGGGCGAAACGCTGGGAGGGCAGGCGCTTCTCGATATATTGCCTGATGATCTGATCACCAATAAAACTCGTTATGGGGTTTTCTTGAAACATGCTCAGTATCTGGGTAGTGGCTGGTCGGGTAATGTCGACTATAGTCTCGTTTCTGATCGTGATTTTTTTCGTGATCTCGGCACTAACATTAATCTCACTTCCAGAACCAATTTGTTGCAACAAGTGACTACTTCATATAATAGTAGTCTCGGACGTAATAATGCGATAAACTTTACTGCGCTCGTCCAGAGCTTTCAAACGCTTCAAGACCCCAGAAATATCATTACACCGCCCTTCAAGCGCTTGCCTCAATTCTCCCTGACAGCATCACAACGCGATGTCTATGGATTGGATTTTGATTTTACGAGTATCTGGACAAACTTTTTTTTCGAAACCCAACGTTTGCCAGATGGACAACAATTAAAGCTAGCCGATGGCTTGCGCTTAGTGCTTTATCCCAGTGTTAGCATGCCTTTGCAAACGGCATTTGGCTATGTCAAACCCAAGGTGAGTTTGCATCACACTCGTTACGATTTAAATGAACCAGTGAGCGCAAATGGAGATGCTAACCTTACTCGAACTGTACCACTGTTTAGTCTCGATAGTGGCGTGGTATTTGAACGTGATACGACATTCAGGAAGGAAAGTTTTGTGCAAACGCTCGAGCCACGCATTTATTACCTCTATGTCCCATTCCGCAATCAGGATGACCGTATCTTCCCCAATTTTGAATCGGCGGAGATGGATTTCAGTTTTGCGCAGATTTTTACTGAAAACCGGTTCAGCGGTCATGACCGGATCAATGACGCCAATGAGATTACATTGGCATTGACCTCACGTCTAATAGAATCAACAACTGGTAATGAGCGATTGCGGCTTGCGGTAGGCCAGCGAATACGTTTTCATGAACGCGACGTAGTACTCAGTACGCAACAAACAACAAGTAATAAATCAGATTTTATTGCAGCTATTTCAGGAAGAATCACCCCGGTGATTACGACTGACACCAGTGTTCAGCTCGATCAAAGTGGATTTCGCACAGAAAAAATTCGTACCGGCGTGAGCTATCACCCAGAGCCTGGAAAAATAATCAATCTAGGCTATCGCTATACTCGAGGGGTCCCAGGAGTGGTGCAGAGCAGCAATTTATTATTTCCAGTACCAGGGGCAGGTCTGGAGCAAGTCGATGCATCAACTCAATGGCCATTCCTGAAGAATTGGCAGGGGATGGCAAGCGTCAACTACTCGTTGAAGGATGATAAGCTTTTAGCTGGACTGGTAGGAATAGAATACAATGCATGTTGCTGGACGTTACGTATGGTGCTAAACCGGTTTATTACCGCAACGGAGAGAACTTCCACCGCATTTTTTGTCCAACTTGAGTTAAACGGCCTGATGCGAATAGGGAATAATCCATTACGGGTACTACGGCAGGGTATTCCAGGCTATGCACAAACAAGCGAGCAGTACTAAATTAGATTAATACTTACTAATAATCGGAATAAATGGGAATTGTGAAAAGTATATGCAGGATCGCTGATCATCTTATTAATAAGGTAGGTTTTGCTTGTCAGATTATGTTGATGCTAACCATCATGGCAATAACTGGGAAAGCTGCTGCACAACAAATTTCTGCCCTTACTCAGATGATTCCAATCGATCATATTGTTGCTGTCGTTAATGAAGAAGTCATTACACGCACTGAACTCAATGATGTGATACAAAATACTATCAGGCAGTTGCAGAAACAAAGAATACAACTTCCACCTTTTGATGTATTGGAGAAACAGTTATTGGAACGTCTCATCCTTACGAGAGCCCAGTTGCAACGTGCGAAAGAACTGGGTATATCCGTTAATGATAGTGAACTTGACAAAACGATGCGCAATATTGCCAAGGAAAATAAATTATCGATGGGGGAATTCTATGCTGCGCTCGAACAGGATGGTATTGGTTTAAGCCAATTCCGCGATGAGATACATAATGAAATCCTTATGACCCGACTAAAAGAACGCGAGGTAAACAGTCGTGTTAATGTAACAGAAGGAGAAATAGATAATTTTCTGCGTACTCAGAAAACCTCATCGATCGGTAACGATGAATATCATGTTGCACATATTCTGATCCAGATCTTGGAACAAATGGATTCAACACAGATTGAAGCGAAGCGTCAGCGTGCAGAAACTGTTATGAGAAAATTGCTGGAAGGTGTTGAATTTGCGCAAGCTTCAGCAGAATTCTCCGATGCACCCAACGCCATGCAGGGAGGAGACCTTGGATGGCGACCTATCATGCAGATGGGGCCCTCTTTTGCAGAAATGCTGGTGAGCATGCAACCTGGTGATGTGACGCCCATTATTCAGAGTCCTGTTGGTTTTCATATTCTTAAGTTACTGGGTCGACGCCCGCAGGAAACCCCAGTAGTTATCATCAATCAAACGAATGTCCGCCATATCCTTGTCAAAATCAGCGAGCTGATATCAGAAGATGATGCACATCGCATGATAATGCAGATCAAAGACCGCATCGATAATGGCGCTAATTTTGCAGAAATGGCGAAAGCTCATTCTGAAGATACCAGTGCCTCAAAGGGCGGAGATCTAGGTTGGCTTTCTCCTGGCGATACCGTTCGTGAATTTGATCAGGCTATGGATGCGCTTTTACCTGGTCAAATCAGCTCCCCTGTAAGAACCCAGTTTGGTTGGCATTTAATTCAGGTAATTGAGCGTCGATCACAAGATGTCAGTGATGACCAGCAACGCCAAACTGCACGCAAAGCGATCCATGCAAGGAAGGCAGAAATGGTGATGCAGGAGTGGTTACAGCAGCTGCGCGATCAGGCTTATGTCGAATATCGAGCCGAAGATATTTAGCAGTAGCTATTCGATGAAAAAAATGCCCATACTTGCATTGACGGCAGGTGAACCAGCCGGCATTGGCCCCGATTTGTGTGTTCAAATCGCGCAGGAAGCTTTATCTTGTCAACTCGTGGTCATTGCTGATCGTGACATGCTGCAGCAGCGCGCGGCATTGTTACAGCTGCCTCTGGAATTAATCGAAAGACCCTCTGCTCATTTTAGTGAGCATAAACCTGCAAGTCTGCAAATCATGCATGTACCGGTAAACGTATCTGTTTCCTCTGGTAGACTGGATCCAGCGAACGCAAGCTATGTACTCAAAACGCTGCAATATGCTGTAGAAGGGTGTCAAAATGGAATGTTTGATGCTATGGTGACAGCACCGGTTCACAAAGGGATTATCAGCGAGGCAGGCATACCTTTTACGGGTCATACCGAATACCTAGCAGAAATGACGCACAGTCAGGTAGTTATGATGTTGGTGGGTGGTAACATGCGGGTAACACTTGCGACCACGCACTTGCCCTTGAAAGAAGTCGCTGCGGCAATTACGCCTGAAGAGCTGGAGCAGAAACTACGCATCATCCATCATGATCTGGTTAATCGTTTTTTTATCAATAATCCATGCATTGCAGTTGCTGGGCTCAACCCTCATGCAGGTGAATCAGGACATATGGGCCGTGAAGAAATCGACATCATCATTCCAGTGTTGACCAAACTTCGTGCTGAAGGCATGAACTTGCTTGGGCCTTTGCCAGCCGATACGTTATTCAATCCAGCACGACTGAAGGATTATGATTGCATTCTTGCCATGTATCATGATCAAGGATTGCCTGTGCTTAAGTACGCAAGCTTCGGCACGGGAGTTAATATTACTCTGGGGCTACCTATTATACGAACGTCGGTGGACCATGGCACTGCCCTTGATTTGGCTGGAACGGGGCGAGCTGATCCGGGTAGTTTACGAACCGCCATAGAAATGGCAATCATGCTGGCTCAAAAGCAGTGTGCTCGGCAACAATCCTGAAATTCCATAACACAGTTACTACCAGCCTAAGCTTACGTATTTTTATTAGATTGTGAAGCATATTCCGCGCAAGCGTTTTGGTCAGAATTTTCTGATCGACCCCGAGATCATTGCTGAAATCATTCACGCCATCCGACCATCCAGGGGCGATCGACTTATTGAGATTGGCCCTGGATTAGGTGCATTGACGCGGCCATTACTGCAAATTGTGGACCATCTTTATGCCATAGAAATTGATCGGGATATCGTTAAGCATCTAAGTCAGGAATTTACTGAAGAGAAATTAACTATCCATTCAGTAGATGCATTGAAGTTTGATTTTTCTCAATTGGGTAACCGCTTACGCATCGTTGGCAACTTACCCTACAATATTTCTACCCCCCTTTTATTCCATCTCAGTCAATTTTGTTCTTATATTGTCGATATGCATTTTATGTTGCAAAAGGAAGTAGTCGAGCGCATGGTAGCTATTCCCTCTACTCCAGATTATGGGCGTTTATCTGTCATGCTGCAGAATCATTTTGAAATGGAACAAATCCTGATGATTCCGGCAGAATCGTTTCGTCCTTCCCCAAAAGTACAATCAGCTATTGTGCGCATGCGTCCATTGACGCAACCTGTTGTCCCTGTTGACCAAGAGCCATTATTTGCCCAAATCGTATCGGCTGCCTTCTCACAACGGCGCAAAACATTGCGCAATACTTTGCGTGATTATCTTAAGCCTGAAGATTTTGATGCTTTAGCCTTAGATTCCGGTTTACGGGCAGAGAATTTGTCGGTAGCGCAATATGCAATGATCGTGAGTTATCTGGCTGGCCTTTCTTAACATTGTCTTGCTTATAATCTAAAAGTTCACATTTCATGTTGTTGGGGTAATTTATATGAGTTTTTCAGATTTTGATGTTACGCGCCGCACCCGCAAAGGCAATTTTCTAAACCAAATTGATCAGTTGATTGATTGGAACCCGATAGAGAAAGCAATTGCTCAGCATTATGCGCCTACAAGCGATGCCACAGGTCGCCCTGCTTACTCTGGGCTACTGCTTTTCAAAATGCTGTTAGTCGGCATATGGAATGGTGGTCTCAGTGATGAGGCGGTAGAAGATATGGCTAACTCGAATCTGCACGTGATGCGTTTTTTGGGTTTGTATTCTTAAAGATAATGTTCCGGATCATTCAGTGTTATCGCGTTTTAGAACACGCTTGACGGCAGCTTGCGCATGAGATGGGTTGTTGGAGAGAATCAATGAACAAATTCAGGCGCATAACATCACGGTAACCAAGGGATGTCATGTGGATGCGAGCATCACACAAAGTCCGCGCAAACCGAAGACCAGGCCACCCTACGAAGTGGTCAATGATCGGGAAGATCGGGATGATGAAGATGATGCGAAAGCGGCTATGCGTGTGATTGAAGTTGTTCAACCTGGCGTGGATGCTGAGGCGCGCTGGGTGAAAAAAGGCGGCCAATCAATATTTGGTTATAAACAGCACACAATGGTTGATGGCAATGGTTTAGTGCTAGCAGTTGAAACCACGGCTGCCAATTGCCATGACAGCAAGCCTTTAATAACTTTACTCGAAAAGGTCGAAATCAAATCAGGCACTCGGGTTCATGCTGATAAGGCTTACTGTAGCCAGAAACACCATGCAGCTTTGAAAGCACGCGGTATTAAAAATGGTATTCAGGATAGGGCGGTGAAGAACAAACCTCTAACACAGCAACAATTACAACGCAATCGCTTGATCACGAAAGTCCGTTATGTGGTAGAGCGTACCTTTGGCAGTCAGGCGCGCTGGTTTGGAGTCAAAATCCTGCGATACCGTGGTCTAGCCAAAGCACATGCCTGGCATATTTTTCAAGCCATGGCATACAACCGGAAAAGACTACCAAAATTGTATGTCGATAGCCTATTTTCACGACTCTCACAGGAGAAATGTGCCTTTTGAACAAATAAAATGCGCTAAAGCGATCATTTTCCGGAAGAATTGGAAGTAATTCGCAAAAATATTATCCAGTTGTTTATGAAAAATATGAAATTACAGACTTCCCTCAGAAAATAGGGAGTTTTGCAAAGGTCTCTGATTTTATATCGAACAGTGTAGAGAGCAATGCAAGAAATAAAATTTAATTTTCCATTACTCGTTTCGTCATCGTAACCAATCTTGTTAGGCCGAATATTTCGCCAGAACACAAGATAAAGGCAGGCAGATTTGCGAGCAGACAAATTTGCATAGCCTGCATCAAACCAACATCCGCGACTATTGGTGCGAAATGAGGAGGAAAAGATGCTGGAAATCTCCAGCCAACATCCTATTGGATTTTCATAAATCTATCCAGAAACATTGCTTCATCAGCTTTAGCACTATGTTCCTGCTGGCCTGGTGAAATATCCAGGTTAGCTTGATATAGCTAAACCAGTTAGGAATGATTCAAAGAGCATTCTCATTGAAGAGACCCTCGATGGAGCATCGAAATTTTCTGCACAGGACTTTTGATTGCGCCCATTTGTGTTCTATGAGGTTGAGGTCCGGGGAGTAAGCGGGTAGGTATTCGAGCACGTGCCCAGCTTTGGCGATGACATCCTGGATATCCTGTCGCTTGTGGAAAGCGGCGTTGTCCATCACGATGACGCAAGCCGGAGGAAGTTTGGGCAACAGGTCTTGCACGGTCCACGCGTAGAAAACATCGGCATTAATGCTCGTCTTGAACAATCCGATGGTATGCAGGAATTCTCCGGTCAGCGCACCGATGACGTTTGTCCGCTCTTTGGCATGCCAGTCCCGGACGCCGTAGCATCTTTGCCCCAGGGGAGGATATCCATGCATGCGCGGCATATCATGGGCAAACCCACTTTCATCAATGTAAACAATCGTGCGACCGACAGTTTCATGCGCCTTGATTTTTTCCTGGAAGGAAAGCCGTGCGCCTTCGTTCGCCCCAGGGTGCCGCAGTGTTTTTTTTATAGCTCACGCGCAATTTCCTCAGGGCAAGAAAAATCGCATTTTGCGTAACACCCAGACGCTTTGCTCGCTCAAACTGGTAAGCATCGGGGTAATCGAGAACATCCTGGCGCAGCGCGTCGAGATCAATCTTGCGTCTTCTGAGCCCTTGTGGCTTGCGATAGATATTATTAATCCAGCGCGCCACGCTTGCCACACCAACATCAAATCGGGCCGCCACCTCCGCTATTGTGAGTCCTTCTTTCTTTCGAACAGACAGAATTTTACGGCGAAAATACAATGTATATGCCATGCCTTTTATCATAATCATAATTATCTTGTTTTGCTATATATTATGCCTGAACAGATATATGAGAAAATAGCGGATAAGAAAATTTCAGTATTCCGGAAATTCGCGCCATATGTATCCCATTACTTCCCGCGAGCACGGGCTCTTCAAGCAACTGGTTAAGCTGGAAAAATCGTCACGGCTACGACGATTAAAAGGTTTGACGTTACTCGATGGAGTCCATCTCATTCAGGTTTATCATGCTAGAGAACAAATACCGCTAAAGTTGATCGTGAGTGAATCAGGATATGACCATGCTGAAATCAAACATTTGATACGCGAATTCAGTAGACAAGCTGGAATCGATACCATAATGTTCAGCGATGCTTTGTTCAAGCAAGTATCCCCTGTCAGAACACCAACCGGTATCCTGGCGCTTATTGCTATTCCCACATGCGAGTCTAATGCAGTCGACGACAGTCAGGTATTTTGTGCATTACTGGAAGCCATACAGGATCCTGGCAATCTGGGCTCGATGCTTCGTTCGGCTGCAGCCGCTGGTGTGAATGATGTTTATTTGTCCAACGATTGTGCAGATGCTTGGTCGCCTAAAACACTGCGAGCAGCAATGGGAGGGCATTTCTCGCTAACTATACACGAGCAGTCTAATTTGGTGCAGGTGGCCCAGCAATTTCACGGCAAAGTCATCGCTACGACTTTACAGGCGACCCAGCATCTTTATCAAACCGATCTCAAAGGCCCGGTTGCATTTTTATTTGGCAATGAAGGAGCAGGACTATCGCAAGAAATACTGCGAGCAGTCAGCGAGCGGGTTACAATTCCCATGCTAGGCAATACGGAATCGCTCAATGCTGCTGCCGCAGCCGCCATTTGTTTCTTCGAGAAAGTCAGGCAGCAATACTATTAATGTTTGATTGCCTCATCTAAACTTTAGCTAATGTGTCTTACGTCAGTTCGCAGCAGGAAGGAGGAAATGATAGTTTTATACCTAAGCTACCATCCGCCATTGGCTTGGAAGGCTCTAGTCAGTTTTCTTTGTAGTCGGAGCAACTTTCGCGTAGAACGATTAAACGGTGATCGCTATCTGCGAACGATTAAGCTCAACAATGATACCGGCTGGATTACTGCAAGGCAGGATGCGGTCCACCACCAGATAGATGTGGCAGTATCCCCATCCCTGCTACCCTGTTTAACTCAGCTACAGACTCGTTTACGCATTTTATTTGACCTGGATGCGAACCCAGTAGTTATTGAAGCTCATCTCAAACACGACAAAATATTGAAGCAACTTATTACTCATAGCCCTGGTTTGCGCGTTCCTCGCACCCTGGATACCTTTGAGCTGAGCTTACGGGCGATACTAGGGCAGCAAGTCACCGTCAAGGCGGCCACTACCCTGTTCGGGCGTTTTGTTGCAACTTTTGGTAAACCAGTCGATACGCCATTTCCTGAACTGGATCGCACTGGACCAGTAGCTAGCGCGATTGCTAATGCAAGGCTGCAAACAATTATCGATCTTGGCTTAACACAACGCCGCGCCTCAACTATTCACCAGCTCGCGCAGAAAGTAGTCGAGGGAACACTGGGGCTGGAGCATGGTGATCCAGCTCAGATAATCGAACAGTTGCGTGAATTGTCGGGAATCGGCCCCTGGACTGCCCAATACATCGCTATGCGCGCCTTAGGAGACTCCAATGCAATTCCAGCGTCAGACTTAGGGCTAATACGCGCTTTACAAGTGGAAAAGCCAGGGGAAGTTCTATATCGTACAGAAAAATGGCAACCTTGGCGCGCCTACGGCGCAATCCATTTGTGGCATCATTTAAGTGCAGGAGGTTAAACGATGAATTACTACACAATCATGGAAAGTCCTGTCGATCCGCTCTTACTCATGAGTGATGGCGAACACCTTACTGGTTTATATATGGATGTGCAAAACTACCTGCCATCCATGAAAGAAAACTGGATTTATGAACCAACTCCCTTTGCAGAAGCCATCTCCCAATTAAAGAGCTATTTTGCAGGAGAGCTGTGTCAATTTGATCTCCCGCTAAAAGCATCCGGGACAGCTTTCCAGGAAACCGTTTGGCAATTGCTGACGACCATTCCTTATGGCGAAACTGTCAGCTATAAAAGTATTGCCGAGCGCATTCATACACCCAAAGCAGTGCGTGCAGTAGGTTTGGCAAACGGCAAGAACCCTATTTCTATTATCATACCTTGTCATCGTGTCATCGGCGCTAACGGCAAGCTAGTCGGCTACGGTGGCGGCCTGCACCGTAAGCAGTGGCTATTAGCCCATGAAGCAAAACAAGGTGAGCTACTGCCAAGATAAAACTGGCCCCGCCATTGTGATGAAATTAATCAGCTACCAGCAAAACTACAGGGCAGATAAACCAGAGAGGGTATGCTAACAGCTTCGCACGTTGGCAATTAATATCAGATCAAACTTGCTCACACTTCATAAGGCTCAGGATCTTCGGCTAAGGGTGATTCTGGTCCTATTGAAGTAGTTGTCATAGCGCTACTGCTTACCGCTCCTGGAATTCTGGGCGTATTGCAAACCACATCGGCATTTTGTGCACGATGACGCAAGGCGTGATCCATCAATACCAAGGCCAGCATGGCTTCAACGATAGGAGTAGCACGTATGCCGACACAAGGATCATGCCTGCCATGTGTTTCGACAATTACCGGCCTACCTGCCTTATCGATAGAGCGTCTCTCCAGACGTATGCTAGATGTTGGTTTAATTGCCACATTGACAGTAATTGGCTGCCCCGTGGAAATACCACCTAGAATACCGCCAGCGTTATTGCTCAGAAATCCCTTGGGCGTCATCTCGTCCGAATGCTCTGTCCCTTTCTGACTGACACTAGCAAATCCTGCACCAATCTCTACACCTTTGACGGCATTGATACTCATCATTGCATAAGCAATTTCTGCATCGAGACGATCATAAACGGGCTCACCCCAGCCAACGGGCACTCCCTCAGCGATGACGCTGATTTTTGCACCCACCGAGTCACCAGATTTTCGCAGACGATCCATAAAATCCTCGAGCTCCGGCACGATACTGTTATCTGCCGCAAAGAATGGGTTCTGATTCACATCATTCCATTGTTTAAAAGGGATGATGACAGGCCCCAATTGCGCCATATAGCCACGAATGATGACACCATAGGTTTCATGCAACCATTTCTTGGCGATTGCAGCCGCTGCAACCCGAACTGCAGTCTCGCGTGCAGATGCGCGCCCGCCCCCACGGTAATCACGAATACCGTATTTCTGCCAATAGGTGTAATCCGCATGGCCGGGGCGAAATACATCCATGATTTTGCTGTAATCCTTGCTGCGCTGATCCTCGTTACGAATCAGCAGGGCAATCGGTGTGCCGGTTGTTTTACCTTCAAACACACCCGAAAGAATTTCTACCCGATCAGCTTCTCGCCGTTGTGTAACGTGGCGCGAAGTGCCAGGTTTGCGCCGATCCAATTCTTGTTGTATAAATTCTTCTGATAAAGCCAATCCTGGTGGACATCCATCTACTACACAACCAATCGCCGGGCCATGCGACTCACCAAACGACGTGACACAAAAAAGTTTTCCTAGCGTATTCCCAGACATTCTCTTTTTCTCGTTAAATCGGTGATCCAAGTCTAACATATGCTGGTGTGGATTTTTACTGCTGCTCACCGGCGAATACTTTTATACAGATACTTGTGACTGAATTTCTTTCTTAGCCGTGCACCTCTAGGTAGAATGATGCTTACGAATAAAAGTTATTATCTAATTGATGTTACTGAGTTGAAAGAGGAGTAATCATGAATACAGCGGAAGTCAAGGCGTTTCTCACTAATTTACAAAAAAGAATCGTTGCAGGATTAGAACAGTTAGATGGCAAACCTTTCCTGCACGACGCCTGGGAACGTCCCGAGGGAGGCGGTGGATTAAGCTGCGTGATTGAAGAAGGTAATATATTTGAGCGAGGTGGGGTCAATTTTTCTTATGTCCATGGCAATGGCTTACCTGCATCAGCCACTGCCGCGCGGCCTGAATTAGCTGGTCGTTCATTTGAAGCTACCGGAGTGTCACTGGTCTTGCATCCACGCAACCCCTATGCTCCCACCATACATATGAATGTACGATTTTTTGAAGCCAAAAAAGAAGGATCAGAACCCGTTTGGTGGTTTGGTGGTGGCATGGATTTAACACCGTATTATGGCTTTGAAGAAGATGCCATTCATTTTCACCAAACCTGTAAAAATGCACTTCAGCCTTTCGGTGATGCATATTATCCTCGCTTCAAAAAATGGTGCGACGAGTATTTCTACTTAAAACATCGCAAAGAGCCACGCGGCATTGGTGGTATTTTTTTTGATGATTTGAATCAACCTGATTTCACCACCTGCTTTACTCTAATGCAGAGCGTTGGAGATCATTTTTTATCCGCCTATGTTCCGATCCTAGAAAAACGCCTCAATACACCGTATGGTGAGCGTGAGCGTGATTTTCAGGCCTATCGTCGCGGACGCTATGTCGAATTCAATCTAGTTTGGGATCGAGGAACGTTATTTGGATTGCAAACAGGTGGGCGTACCGAATCGATCCTAATGTCTTTGCCTCCGATCGTCAAATGGCGCTATAACTGGACTCCTCCATCAGGAAGTACAGAAGCCGCTCTCTATACTGATTTCTTGATTGGCAAAGATTGGGTTAAATTTTAGGAAAAATTCTGGTTGAACACTTCGAGACCTTTGCAAAACTCCCTATTTTCTGAGGGAAGTCTGTAATTTCATATTTTTCATAAACAACTGGATAATATTT